>NZ_CAXAQF010000006.1:0-236918 GCF_963970735.1 Pseudomonas sp. RA_35y_Pfl2_P32 | reverse complement strand
GGCATCGATTCTCATCGAGGCGCGGGGTAGCTCCCCCACTCAGACGCCGAATAGATGAAAGCAAGCCAAACACGACATCAGAAACAGTATTGCAGAAAAGGGGGTAACCATAGATGTGGGAGCTGGCTTGCCGGCGATGCAGACACCTCGGTTGGTCAGGTAGACCGAGGTGATGCTATCGCTGGCGAGCCAGCTCCCACAGTAGTGCCGTGCTGTTTCGAACGAAGCTTAGACGCCCAGGTAATCCAAAATCCCTTCGGCGGCATTGCGGCCTTCGAAGATCGCCGTCACCACCAGGTCGGAACCGCGCACCATGTCGCCACCGGCGAAGATCTTCGGGTTGCTGGTCTGGTGCTTGAACGTGCCTTGTTCCGGGGCCACGACGCGGCCCTGGCTGTCGGTCTGGATGTCGAACTGCTCGAACCAGGCGGCCGGGCTTGGACGGAAACCAAAGGCGATGACCACGGCGTCGGCCGGGATAATCTCTTCGGAGCCCGGAATCGGCTCGGGGCTACGGCGGCCACGGGCGTCCGGCTCGCCGAGACGGGTCTCGACCACCTTCACGCCTTCGACCCGGTCCTCACCCACAATGGCGATCGGCTGGCGGTTGTAGAGGAATTTCACCCCTTCTTCCTTGGCGTTCTTCACCTCTTTGCGCGAGCCCGGCATGTTCGCTTCGTCACGACGATAGGCACAGGTCACCGACTTGGCACCCTGGCGAATCGACGTTCGGTTGCAGTCCATGGCCGTGTCGCCGCCGCCCAGCACCACAACCTTCTTGCCTTTCATGTCGACGAAATCTTCCGGCGACTTTTCAAAGCCCAGGTTGCGATTGACGTTGGCAATCAGGAAGTCCAGTGCGTCGTAGACGCCCGGCAGGTCCTCACCGGCAAAGCCGCCCTTCATGTAGGTGTAGGTGCCCATGCCCATGAACACGGCATCGTATTCGGCGAGCAGTTGCTCGATGGTCACGTCCTTGCCCACTTCGGTGTTGAGGCGGAACTCGATGCCCATGCCGCTGAAGACTTCGCGGCGATTGCTCAGCACGGTCTTTTCCAGCTTGAACTCGGGGATGCCGAAGGTCAGCAGACCACCGATTTCCGGGTTCTTGTCGAACACCACCGGGGTCACGCCACCGCGCACCAGCACGTCGGCACACCCCAGGCCCGCCGGGCCTGCACCGATCACCGCGACACGTTTGCCGGTCGGCTTGACCTTGGACATGTCCGGGCGCCAGCCCATGGCAAACGCGGTGTCGGTGATGTACTTCTCCACCGAACCGATGGTGACCGCGCCGAAGCCGTCATTGAGGGTGCAGGCACCCTCGCACAGACGATCTTGCGGGCACACCCGGCCGCAGACTTCCGGCAAGGTGTTGGTCTGATGCGACAGTTCGGCGGCGGCAAGGATGTTGCCCTCGGCCACCAGCTTGAGCCAGTTGGGAATGAAGTTGTGCACCGGGCACTTCCATTCGCAATACGGGTTACCACAACCCAGGCAGCGGTGGGCCTGGTCGGCCGACTGCTGGGGTTTGAAGGGCTCGTAGATTTCCACGAACTCTTTCTTGCGTTGACGCAACAGTTTCTTCTTCGGATCCTTGCGCCCGACCTCGATGAACTGGAAGTCATTATTCAGACGTTCAGCCATGTTAAAACCTCATCAAACTCTTCAGGCGCATATCACTGCGGGTTGGCACGGGTGCTGGAAAGCAACGTTTTCAAGCTGGCAGCCTTGGGCTTGACCAACCAGAAACGGCGCAGGTAATCATCGAGGTTCTCGGCGAGTTCACGACCCCACTCGCTGTCGGTTTCCTCGACGTACTCGTTCAGCACACGCTGCAAATGGCTACGGTAGGCTTCCATCGCCTCGCCGCTGATCCGCTGGATTTCCACCAGTTCGTGGTTGACCCGGTCAACGAAGGTGTTGTCCTGGTCGAGCACGTAGGCAAAACCACCGGTCATGCCTGAGCCGAAGTTGTAACCGGTCTTGCCCAGGACGCAGACGAAACCACCGGTCATGTACTCGCAGCAGTGATCGCCCGTGCCTTCGACCACGGTGTGGGCACCGGAGTTACGCACCGCAAAACGCTCGCCCGCGGTACCGGCGGCGAACAGCTTGCCGCCCGTGGCGCCGTACAGGCAGGTGTTGCCGACAATGGCGCTGTCCTGCGTCTTGTAGAGGCTGCCCTTGGGCGGAACGATGACCAGTTTGCCGCCGGTCATGCCTTTGCCCACGTAGTCGTTGGCATCGCCTTCCAGGTACATGTTCAGGCCGCCGGCGTTCCACACACCAAAGCTCTGCCCGGCAGTGCCTTTGAAGCGGAAGGTGATCGGCGCGTTGGCCATGCCCTGGTTGCCGTGTTTACGCGCGATTTCACCGGAGATCCGCGCACCGATCGAACGGTCGCAGTTGCAGATGTCCAGGGCGAATTCGGCACCGCTCAGGTCGTTGATGGCCGAGGTGGCCAGGTCGACCATTTTCTCGGCCAGCAGGCCCTTGTCGAACGGCGGGTTGCGCTCCACCTGGCAGAACTGTGGCTTGTCTGCCGGGATGTGGTCGCTGCCCAGCAACGGGGTCAGGTCCAGGTGTTGCTGCTTGGCGGTCTGGCCTTCGAGGATGTCCAGCAGGTCGGTACGCCCGATCAGCTCTTCGAGGGAGCGCACGCCCAGCTTGGCCAGCCACTCGCGGGTTTCTTCGGCGACGTAGGTGAAGAAATTCACCACCATGTCGACGGTACCGATGTAGTGATCCTTGCGCAGCTTCTCGTTCTGGGTCGCCACGCCGGTGGCGCAGTTGTTCAGGTGGCAGATGCGCAGGTATTTGCAGCCCAGGGCGATCATCGGTGCGGTGCCGAAGCCGAAGCTTTCAGCGCCGAGGATGGCCGCCTTGATCACGTCGAGGCCGGTTTTCAGGCCACCGTCGGTCTGCACCCGCACCTTGCCGCGCAGATCGTTGCCGCGCAGGGTCTGGTGGGTTTCCGCCAGGCCCAGTTCCCACGGCGCACCGGCGTACTTGATCGAGGTCAGCGGCGAAGCACCGGTGCCACCGTCATAGCCGGAGATGGTGATCAGGTCGGCATAGGCCTTGGCCACACCGGCGGCAATGGTGCCGACGCCGGCTTCTGCCACCAGTTTCACCGAGACCAGGGCCTTGGGGTTGACTTGCTTGAGGTCGAAAATCAGCTGCGACAAGTCTTCGATGGAATAGATGTCGTGGTGCGGCGGAGGCGAGATCAGGGTCACGCCAGGCACTGCGTAACGCAGCTTGGCGATCAGGCCGTTGACCTTGCCGCCCGGCAGTTGCCCGCCTTCGCCAGGCTTGGCGCCCTGGGCCACTTTGATTTGCAGCACTTCAGCGTTGACCAGGTATTCCGGGGTCACACCAAAACGGCCAGTGGCGACCTGCTTGATTTTCGAGCTCTTGATGGTGCCGTAGCGCGCCGGGTCTTCGCCGCCTTCGCCGGAGTTGGAACGCGCACCCAGGCGGTTCATGGCTTCGGCCAGGGCTTCGTGGGCTTCCGGTGACAGCGCGCCGAGCGAGATACCGGCGGAGTCGAAGCGCTTGAGCACCGATTCCAGTGGTTCGATCTCACTGATGTCCAGCGGCGTCGCGAGGGTCTTGACCTTGAACAGGTCGCGGATCATCGACACCGGGCGGTTGTCCACCAGCGCCGTGTATTCCTTGAACTTGCCGTAGTCACCCTGCTGCACAGCGGCTTGCAGGGTGTTGACCACGTCCGGGTTGTAGGCGTGATATTCGCCACCGTGGACGAACTTCAGCAGGCCGCCCTGCTGGATCGGCTTGCGCGGGCTCCAGGCTTCGGCAGCCAGGGCTTTCTGTTCGGCTTCGATGTCGACGAAACGCGCGCCCTTGATCCGGCTCGGTACGCCACGGAAGCTCAGGTCGCAGACTTCCTGGGACAGGCCGATGGCTTCGAACAACTGCGCACCGCGGTACGACGCGATGGTGGAGATGCCCATCTTCGACAGGATCTTCAGCAGGCCCTTGGTGATGCCTTTGCGGTAGTTCTTGAACACCTCATAGAGGTCGCCCAGCACTTCGCCGGTGCGGATCAGGTCGCCCAGCACTTCGTAGGCCAGGAACGGATAGACCGCCGAAGCGCCGAACCCGATCAGGACCGCAAAGTGGTGCGGATCGCGCGCGGTAGCGGTCTCGACCAGGATATTGGAGTCGCAGCGCAGGCCTTTTTCGGTCAGGCGGTGGTGCACCGCGCCGGTAGCCAGTGAAGCGTGGATCGGCAACTTGCCCGGGGCAATGTGCCGGTCACTCAGCACGATCTGGGTGCGACCGGCGCGCACGGCTTCTTCCGCCTGGTCAGCGACATTGCGCACCGCGGCTTCGAGGCCAAGGCTCTCGTCGTAGTTGAGGTCGATGACCTGGCGTTCGAAGCCCGGGCGATCGAGGTTCATCAACGAGCGCCACTTGGCCGGGGAAATCACCGGCGAGCTGAGGATCACGCGCGAGGCGTGTTCCGGCGACTCCTGGAAGATGTTGCGCTCGGCACCGAGGCAGATCTCCAGCGACATGACGATGGCTTCACGCAGCGGGTCGATCGGCGGGTTGGTGACCTGGGCGAACTGCTGGCGGAAATAGTCGTACGGCGTGCGCACACGCTGGGACAGCACGGCCATTGGCGTGTCATCGCCCATGGAGCCTACGGCTTCGTAGCCCTGCTCACCCAGTGGACGCAGCACCTGGTCGCGCTCTTCGAACGTCACCTGGTACATCTTCATGTATTGCTTGAGCTGGTCGACGTCGTAGAAAGCCGAACCGTGGTCGTTGTCTTCCATGGTCGCCTGGATGCGCAGGGCATTCTTGCGCAGCCATTGCTTGTACGGATGACGGGACTTCAAACGGTTGTCGATCGCATCGGTGTCGAGGATCTGCCCGGTCTCGGTGTCCACGGCAAAGATCTGCCCAGGCCCTACACGGCCCTTGGCGATCACGTCTTCCGGCTGGTAGTTCCAGACGCCGATTTCCGAGGCCAGGGTGATGAAACCGTTCTTGGTGGTGACCCAGCGCGCCGGACGCAGACCGTTACGGTCAAGCAGGCACACCGCATAGCGACCGTCGGTCATGACCACGCCGGCCGGACCGTCCCACGGCTCCATGTGCATCGAGTTGTACTCGTAGAACGCACGCAGGTCCGGGTCCATGGTCTCGACGTTCTGCCACGCTGGCGGAATGATCATCCGCACGCCACGGAACAGGTCGATGCCGCCGGTGACCATCAGTTCCAGCATGTTGTCCATGCTCGAGGAGTCGGAACCCACGCGGTTGACCAGCGGGCCGAGCTCTTCCAGGTCCATCAGATCGTTGCTGAACTTGGTGCGACGGGCCACGGCCCAGTTGCGGTTGCCGGTGATGGTGTTGATCTCGCCGTTGTGCGCCAGGAAGCGGAACGGTTGGGCCAGCGGCCATTTCGGCAGGGTATTGGTGGAGAAGCGCTGGTGGAACACGCAGATTGCGGTTTGCAGGCGCTGGTCACTCAGGTCTGGATAGAAGGCGGTGAGGTCCGCCGGCATCATCAGGCCTTTGTAGATGATGGTCTTGTGGGAAAAGCTGCAGATGTAGTGGTCGGTGTCGGCGGCGTTGGCCACGGACGAACGACGACGGGAGCTGAACAGCTTGATGGCCATGTCCTGGTCGCTCAGGCCATCGCCGGCGATGAACACTTGTTCGATCTGCGGCAGGCGCTCCAGGGCCAGGCGGCCGAGGACGCTGGTATCGATCGGCACTTTGCGCCAGCCGACCAACTGCAGGCCTTCGGCGAGGATCTCGCGATTCATGTTCTCGCGGGCGGCCTCGGCGCGCGCAGGGTCCTGGTTGAAGAACACCATGCCCACCGCATATTGCTTGGGCAATGCTACGCCGAAGGTTTCCTGGGCGATTGCCCGCAGGAACACGTCCGGTTTCTGAATGAGCAGACCGCAACCGTCACCGGTCTTGCCGTCGGCGTTGATCCCACCGCGGTGGGTCATGCAGGTCAGGGCCTCGATGGCCGTTTGCAAAAGGGTATGACTGGGCTCGCCCTGCATATGGGCTATCAGGCCGAAACCACAGTTATCCTTGAATTCATCTGGTTGGTACAGACCTGCTTTCATAGACACTTTCTCACCAGGCTGCCTCTTATCAAGGCAAATTTCTTTTCAATTCAACCGCTTACCTTCCGCGCCGAACGTACGCCAGCTTTGCGGGGGCAAAAGGGAGGTCATTGTACACACCGACACAGAGGCTCACAAATTTGACGACGAAATGTCGCAAATCTATGTCGCATTTATGAAAGGTTTAAAGCGATCTACTGTGCTAGTCAAAACTTTTTTTAATTTTGACCGCAACCACTCAAAGACTACTGTGACGCAGACACCACAAGGCACGCGGCCCGAGGGCAGCATGCCTTGCAGAAATTTTGAGGTGCCGGGAGAGGCGGCCTGGGTAAGGCCGCCGAATCTTCAGCGAGCTGTTGCCAGTTCTTGTTGGACGCTGGCGACGGAGCGAGGCCAAGGTTTACCAGCCTGAACCTTCGCTGGCAAGGCCTTGATGGCGGATACGGCGGCATCGCGGTTGGCGAAGTTGCCGTAGGTGATGACGTAAAGCGGCTTGCCGTTGAGCACTTTCTTGAAATAACGGTACTCGCCGCCCTGCTCCTTGACGAAGCTCTGGGCCGCGGTTTCCGAGCTGGTGCCGAGGATTTGCACCACATAGTTACCCGGCTTCTGACCGGCGTACCAGGTGCCACCGGCTGCCGGTGCCGCCTTGGCGACAGTGGCTGGTTTGGTCACTGGCGCAGGCTTGACCACCGGCGCCGGTGCCGGCTTGGCCACTGGCGCAGGGGCTGGCTTAGCCGTCGCGACCTGGGTTGGCGCAGGCACGGGCTTGGCCGTCGGCGTCGGCGTCGGCGCAGGGCCGGCTGGAACACCGCTAGGCGGAGCAATGGTGGTCACGGTCGGTGGAACACTGCTGGAGCCTTCGAGCGGCACGCCGTCGTCGCCTTCGGTGATGCCACCGGCAGCTTCAGCCAAAGGACTGCGCATCACCGGCTGCGACTGACCGACCAACGGCAAGGGCATTGGCTGGGTATTGCCGGCGAATTCGACCGACGGCGCACCGCCGTTGGCACCCTGGCCCAGGGGCAGTTGCGCCTGCTCGTTGGCAGGTGCCCCGGTGGTTGGTGTCTTGCTGCGACCTGGCAGCAACCAGGCGGCAGCCACCGCGACCACGACTACGGCGGATATCGCCAATACGTGTTTCTTCGGCATGTTGAACCCCATACTTGGACGCTTGACCGCAGAGCGGCTAGCAATCATGGCTTCGATCATCGCATCGCGGGCAACCTGGTTGATGTTTCCAGGCCAGCCGTCGGAGCTTTCGTGAATCTCAGAGATCTGATTAGCGGTAAAAAGTTCGATTCCCCGGCCCGCCCCTTCAAGGCGCTGGGCCAGGTACTCGCGGGTTTCTTCTTCCGCGTAGGGTTGCAGCTCGATCACGTGGAAGCGCTCTTCCTCGGTGCTCAACTGCTCAAGCCCGGCGATCAGCGAAGGTTCGCCAAACAGGAACACATGGGGACGGCCTTCCGGGGCGCCGGCCGCCAGGGCCAGCAAGGCCTCAAGCGCCGATTCGTCGAGCTGCTCGGCGTCATCCACCAGCAGATAGACTTCCTGGCCAGTCAGCGCCAGTTGCACCACTTGCTTGAGGATCGCACCGACTTCCGCCTGGGCGACGTCCAGGGACTGGGCGACCTGACGCAGCACACCCGCCGCATCGCCGGCACCACGGGCGGAAACCACCACGCTCTGCACCGACTGCTTGTTGGTGCTGGCTACCAGCGCCTGGCGCAACAGGGTCTTGCCACTGCCCAGCGGCCCCGTGACCACCAGCAGCAACTGGCTGTAGCGGGCCAGGTGATGCAGTTGCCCCAGCACCGGTTTGCGCTGGGCAGGGAAAAACTTGAAGCCAGGCACCCGCGGAGCAAAAGGGTCGTGGTTCAACTGGTAGTGGCCTAGGAACGCCTCGTCGGCATGCAAACTGGTCATTGTGATCTTATTAACCTTTCAGCTGAGCCAGGGCGCGGTAATCCGCTCCCAGCGTTGCCTGTAAAATCTCTTTCGGATAATCGTCGGTCACGACTGCTTCGCCCATACGGCGCAACAGCACCAGGCGCAGACGTCCGTCGAGTACTTTCTTGTCGATTGCCATGTGTTCGAGAAAATCGGCTTCGCTCATCTCTGGCGGCGGAATCACCGGCAACCCGGCGCGCAGGAACAGGGCAATGCCTCGATCACGCTCCTCGGGGGTGATCCAGCCGAGGCGCGAGGACATTTCCATGGCCATTACGGTGCCAGCAGCGACGGCCTCACCGTGTAGCCACACACCATAGCCCATGTGAGTTTCGATGGCGTGACCAAAGGTGTGCCCCAGGTTGAGGGTGGCGCGCACGCCGGTCTCACGCTCGTCAGCACCAACCACCGCGGCCTTGGCTGCGCAGGAGCGCGCGATCGCATAGGTCAGGGCGTCCTGGTCCAGGGCCCGCAGGCGGTCGACGTTTTCTTCAAGCCAGGTGAGGAACGGCTCGTCGCAGATCAAGCCGTACTTGATGACTTCGGCCAGCCCCGCGGACAGCTCGCGCGCCGGCAGGGTGTTGAGGGTGGCGGTATCGATCAGCACCACGTTGGGCTGATAGAAGGCACCGACCATGTTTTTGCCCAGCGGATGGTTGATGCCGGTCTTGCCGCCCACCGAGGAGTCGACTTGCGACAACAGCGTGGTCGGTACCTGGATAAAGTCCACGCCACGCTGGTAACAGGCGGCAGCGAACCCGGCCATGTCGCCAATCACTCCGCCGCCCAAGGCGATCACGGTGGTACGGCGGTCATGGCGCGCGGTCAGCAGGCCGTCGAAAATGCTTTGCAGGGTTTCCCAGTTCTTGAAGGCTTCGCCATCGGGCAGAACCACAGAAATGACCGAGAACGGGGCCAGGCTACGGGTCAGGCGCTCCAGATACAGCGGGGCAACGGTCTCGTTGGAGATGATTGCCACTTGCCGTCCGGCGATGTGCGGTGCCAGCAACTCGGGCTGATCCAGCAACCCTTCGCCAATATGGATCGGGTAGCTACGCTCGCCTAGATCAACCTTAAGTGTCTGCATGTGTCCCCACAGTAAGTTGGAATCAGGCATCCTGCCTTATGTTATCGACTGGCCACGTCTGCCTGTGTGACGTGGCGCTAGCCATGCGCCACACGCGACGGCCGCCATGGCGCGACGCCGAGGATAGCGCATTTCGGCCTGCGTATTAACGGGGAGGTAGCTGCTGCAAGCGTTCCAGAATATCCAGCACCACCATCCGCGGTGGCCGCTCATCGGTTTGCACCACCAGATCGGCGATTTCCCGATACAGCGGGTCTCGCAGGGTCAGCAAGTCACGCAGGGTTTTTGCCGGATCAGCCGTACGCAGCAAGGGACGATTGCGGTCGCGCGCGGTGCGCCCGACCTGCTGCTCGACCGAGGCGTGCAGGTAGACCACGCGACCGCCGGCGTGCAACGCCCGACGATTGGCTTCGCGCATGACCGCGCCACCGCCGGTCGCCAGCACCACGCCATCGAGCTCGCAGAGTTCGGCGATCATCGCCTGCTCGCGGTCACGAAAGCCGGGCTCGCCTTCCTTATCGAAGATCCACGGGATATTGGCGCCCGTGCGCAATTCAATTTCCTTATCGGAATCCTTGAACGGCAGACGCAGCTCTTTGGCCAACAAGCGGCCGATGGTGCTTTTACCCGCACCCATTGGCCCAACAAGAATCAAATTTCGCACAGAATCAATGACTCACAGCAATCGCCTGGTTATTCATGATACGCGGAGTGAGAAATACCAGCAGCTCGGATTTTTTCTCCGACACCACGTCACGCCGGAAAAGGCGGCCAAGATACGGCACATCACCAAGAAATGGCACCTTATCTACAACCTTGCTTTGAGTATTTGAGAAAACCCCGCCAATCACGATGGTTTCCCCATCGATCACCAGCACCTTGGCATTGACCTCGTTTTTCTTGATCGGCGGCACATCCTGCACCCTGTTCAGGTAGTCGGGCTCGTCCTTGGTCACCTTGACCTCCATGATGATGCGGTTGTCCGGGGTGATCTGCGGCGTCACCTCCAACGACAGCGAGGCCTCCTTGAACGACACCGAGGTGGCGCCGCTGGAACTGGCCTCCTGGTAGGGAATTTCAGTGCCCTTGAGGATCTTCGCGGTCTCCTTGTCGGCAGTCACCACCTTGGGCTGCGAGACAACTTCGCCATTGCCGGTCTTTTCCATGGCCGACAGCTCAAGGTCGAGCAACAGGTTGTTGGTAATGAAGGCAATGCCAAGCCCCGAGGTAGCGCCTGCTGCCCCCATATCGACGAATGGTGCACTGCCCGCACTGACCAGGGCCGCTTCATTGCCACCCACCCCGGAGGCACTCCAGTTACCCCGACCCAACGACCCACCCCAGCGCACGCCCAGGCTCTTGTCGTAATCGACATTGGCCTCGACGATCCGCGCTTCGATCATCACCTGGCGTACCGGCACATCCAGCTGCGTGACGATCCGTCGTAGCTCGTCCATTCGATCCTGGGTCTGGAGGGCGATGATGGCGTTGGTCCGCTCGTCCACTGTCAGCGTGCCTCGCTCGTCGAGCCGGTCCTGGGCATTGGTCACTGACTGGAACAGCCGGGCGATCTCTGCGGCCTTGGCGTAATTGATCTGCAACAGCTCACGCCGCAGTGGCGCCAGTTCCGCCAGCTGTCTCTGCGACTCCAGCGCCTGACGCTCGCGAGCGGCAATTTCCTGCGCGGGGGCGACCAGCAGGACGTTGCCGACCCGGCGCTGGTCCAGAGCCTTGGTCTTGAGCACCAGGTCCAGCGCCTGGTCCCAGGGCACGTTATCCAGGCGCAGCGTGATGCTGCCCTGCACCGAGTCACTGGCCACCAGATTGAGGCCCGTGAAGTCGGCGATCAGTTGCAGCACCGATCGCACTTCGATGTCCTGGAAATTCAACGAAAGTTTTTCGCCACTGTAGGCAAGGCGCTCGGCGCGCCGATCTCCCGGCAGCGCGGCAACGTCCAGCTCGCTGACATTGGCCAGCAGCCCCGGTGACAGCAACGCTGCCCAGAGCGCCGCCACGCAGTTCACAAGCATCCTGTGCATGAGTTAAAGCTCCCCTAGGAGTGCGTGTTCAAGGAAAGGCTGCGGGGTCGTTCCAGCCAGGCACCCCGGCCATCTGGCACCCGCTCAAGCACCTCGACCCGGCTCTCGCTGACGGACACCACGCGCCCCTCGTTGCGCCCCAGGTAGTCACCCACCTTGAGCCGATGCACCGCACCCGCGCCGCGCAATAGTGCATACGTCCCCGAGGCACCGACCAGGGTGCCGACCATCTCGAACTGCTCGATGCCAAAACGCTCGAGATACTGACGGGGTCGCTGCCGTTCTGGCTCGCCCCTTGATTCGCCCCGCACCCGCTGCTCCTCGCCTGCCGTGACCGACGCCGAGAACGGACTGCGCAACGACGCCGCGCCGTAACTGAATACCGGGTAGGGATGTAACTTCGGCAGGGGCTCGATGGGGCTGGACGCGTCAAAACGCACTGCCTCCATGTAGCGGTCCAGGTCATTGAAGTCGCGCTCGCCGCCGCAGCCAGCCAGACCACCCAGCAGCAACGCCGCCCACCCGCAGCGTGCCGCGCTCATGGTTGCGGCTCCTTGTTGGCGGAGCGATAGGTTCTCGCCAGAACAGTCATGCGCAGCGTCGGACCATCGCTCGAATCCAGCGGGCGGATACTGAAATCGTGCAGGGTGACGATTCGCGGCAAGGCCGAAAGCGCGCTGACGAAGGTCGCCAGGTCATGGTAGGCCCCCGTCGCGCTGATCTGGATTGGCAGCTCGATGTAGAACGGCTGGTTGACCTCGGGCAACAGTCTGATCTCTTCGAACTCCAGACCGCTTCCCAAGCCTGTGCGACTGATGTCTTCCAACAGCCCTGGCACTTCGCTGTCGCCGGGCAGTTGCCGCAACAGCGTGGCAAAGGCACCTTCCATAGTCCTCATCTGCTCGAGGTAGGGCTGTAAATGGGCCGCCTGGTGCGCCTTGTCCACAAATACTTGCTTGAGCTCGGCCTCCCCGGCACGGGCGAGGGCCAGCCGTTCTTGCAGTTCGCGCAAGTGCAAGCTGTAGCCCAGGGTCAACAGCACCATCATGACCAGCACGCCCACCAGGATTTTGCCCGGCACCGGCCACGTCGCCATATTGTGCATGTCCAGGCCATCAAGGGTCACCCATGGAAACGGCCTCATGCCTCCACGCCCGCTTGTGCCTGACCAACGGTCAAGCGGAAAACACTGGCCGGGTCCTCGGCGCCAGCGCTTGCCACCTTGACCTCCTCCAGCACAGGAACCGCCAGGTCACCCGCCACCGCAAGACTACGCAGTAGCTCCGAGACCTGGACCTTGGACTCGGCCACACCGCTGATCGACAGCGTCTTGCCGACCCTCTGCAGCTCAGTGAAATACACCCCATCGGGCAGCGCGCGAGCCAGTTGATCGAAGAGCCTGACGCTGGCCGGCCGATTACCTTGCAGGCCCTGGATAATCTGCAACCGCGCCAGTAACTGCTCGCGCCGGGCTTGTAGATCGCTGATCTGGCGGATCCGCTCATCCAGGCTGGCGATCCGGGTGCCGAGATAGGCATTGCGCGAGGCTTGCCGCTCGATGGCGTGGTCAAGGAAACGCTCGCCCAGCAGGATGAAGCCAATCGCGGTCACGGCGACCCCGACCAGGACCCGCAGGAAGTGCTGACGTTGCGCCTCGCGCTGCAGGTCGCGCCACGGTAGAAGATTGATCCTGGCCATCAGTCAAAGCTCCTTAGCGCCAGACCGCAGGCGACCACCAATCCGGGCGCGTCATGGGCCAGCGCCGCAGCATCGACCCCACTCCCCAAGGCCATGCCGGCAAAGGGGTTGGCCACGCGGGCCGGGGTACCCAGGTACTGTTCGAGCAGGCGATCCAGCCCGATCACCGCGGCGGCCTCTGCGGCGAGCAGGATATGCTCCACAGCGCCGTGCCGCCCCAAGGCGAAGAACTCCTGCAACGAACGCGATACCTGTTGCGCCAATACCTGGGCATCGGACCGCAGGCCCTGCCCACCCGGCTGCGTCGTCAATTCTGCCGGCTCGAGAACAAACTCATAGCTCGGCTCACCGGCCTGCGTCAGCTGGCGCGCTCCCAGCAGTAGTTCGCGGGCATACAGGACCTGACCATCGCCTATCACCCTCAAGGTCGTCAGACCGTTACTTGTGTCGACCAACGCCACCAGCGGCTGCTCTCGGGCACCGCCCAGGTGCGCTGCCAGCCGCTCCACGCAACGCACCAGCGCATGGGCCTGGACATCCACCACCTGCGCCTTCAGCCCGGCCAGCTCCAGCGCAGCCTCCAACTGCTCGACATGATCCTTGCGACAGGCCGCCAGCAGCACCTCGACCCGCCCCGGATGGTACCGGGAGACGCCCAGCACCTGGAAATCCAGGGCCATCTCATCGAGGGGGTAGGGAATGTACTGATCCGCGTCCAGCTTTAGCTGACTCTCCAGATCGTCGCTCGACAGCCCCGCTGGCATTTCCAGGGTCTTGGTGATGACCGCTGATCCGGAAACCGCCACCGCTACGCTACGAACCCGAGTCCCGGCTTTCAGCCACACACGGGCCAATGCCTGCCCCACGGCCTCCACTTCGACAATGGCGGCCTCGACCACGGCATTCGCCGGCAGAGTCTCTGTTGCATAGGCGTCGAGCCGATAACAAGCGCCTGAGCGGCTTAATTCGACCAGCCTGACCGAGGAGGCAGCGATGTCGATGCCCAAAAGTGTGCTAGGTTTTTTCCTGAAGAGTCGTGGCACAGTCAATTCCCTATGACTTTCCGTGAGTTACACGCGTTTTACCGGCTTTGCAGGCAATCGCGGTGTCTTGACAGCGTGGCCAAATGCGCTGCGGGCGGAAAAATGCTTATAATGCCCAGCGTTTTTTTCCGCTTTCTTCAAGCGCAGGCCGCTCCTTGTTTTCCCTGAATGCCCTGACGCCAAATTCATTCTTTGCCCTGGATATCCAAAAGCCTTGATTCGTCTGCTGAAATTTTTCGGGTGGTCCATCGTCGCCGTTTTCTGCGGTCTGCTGCTGGGTCTGAGCGGGGCGTTTCTCTACCTTAGTCCGGGACTGCCGTCGGTGGAGGCACTGCGAAGTATCCAGTTGCAGATTCCTCTGCGGGTCTACAGCAGCGACGACAAGTTGATCGCCGAATTTGGCGAAATGCGCCGCAATCCCATACGTTTCGCCGACATTCCCCCTAATTTCATTAATGCGTTACTAAGTGCTGAAGACGACAACTTCGCCAACCACTACGGCGTCGACCCCAGCAGCCTGATGCGGGCCGCCACCCAACTGGTGAAAAGCGGTCACATCCAGTCCGGCGGCAGCACCATCACCATGCAGGTGGCGAAGAACTTCTTCCTGACCAGCGAACGCAGTTTCTCGCGCAAGACCACCGAGATCCTCCTGGCCCTGCAGATCGAACGCCAGCTGACCAAGGACGAGATCCTCGAGCTCTACGTCAACAAGATCTACCTGGGTAACCGCGCCTACGGCATCGAGGCCGCGGCGCAGGTGTACTACGGCAAGTCGATCCGCGACGTCAGCCTGGCGCAGATGGCGATGATCGCCGGCCTGCCCAAGGCCCCTTCGCGCTTCAATCCGCTGGCCAACCCGGCGCGTAGCAAGGAACGTCGCGACTGGATCCTGGGGCGCATGTACAAGCTCGGGAAAATCGACGAGGCGGCGTATCAAGCGGCCGTCAATGAGCCGTTGAATGCCAGCTATCACGTACCAACCCCGGAAGTGAACGCCCCCTACATCGCCGAAATGGCCCGTGCCGAAATGGTCGGGCGCTATGGCAGCGACGCCTACACCGAAGGTTTCCGCGTCACCACGACCGTACCGAGCAACCTTCAGGAAATGGCCAACACGGCCGTGCATGAAGGCCTGATCACCTACGACCAGCGTCACGGCTACCGCGGCCCCGAATCCCGCCTGCCTGGCAAGACGCTCGACGCCTGGGCCAGCGAGCTGTCCAAGCAGCGCGCCATCAGCGGCCTTGAGCCGGCTATCGTGACCGAGGTCGACAAGAACGGCGTGCAGGTCCTGACCCGCACCGGCGCAGAGCACGTGGCGTGGGACAGCATGAAATGGGCCCGGCCGTTCCTCAACACCAACAGCATGGGCCCCAATCCGCGCCAGCCGTCCGATGTGGCCCAGGTCGGCGACCTGATCCGCGTCCAGCGCCAGCCCGACAACAGCCTGCACTTCAAACAGATTCCGGTCGCCCAGGGCGCACTGGTGTCGCTGGACCCACAAAACGGTGCGATCCGCGCCCTGGTTGGCGGCTTCGCCTTCGAGCAGAGCAACTACAATCGCGCCATGCAGGCCAAGCGCCAGCCGGGTTCGAGCTTCAAGCCATTCGTCTACAGTGCCGCCCTGGATAGCGGCTACACCGCAGCCACCCTGGTCAACGATGCGCCGATCGTGTTCGTCGATGAATACCTGGACAAGGTCTGGCGTCCGAAGAACGACACCAACACCTTCCTCGGCCCGATCCGCATGCGCGAAGCACTCTACAAGTCGCGCAACCTGGTCTCGATCCGCCTGCTACAAGCGATGGGTGTGAGCAAGACCATCGACTACATCAGCCGCTTCGGCTTCAACAAGCAGGACCTGCCGCCGAACCTGTCGCTGGCGCTGGGCACCGCGACCCTGACACCCATGGAGATCGCCACCGGCTGGAGCACATTCGCCAACGGCGGCTACAAGATCGCCCCGTACATCATCGAAAAAATCGAAAGCCGTAATGGCGACACGCTGTTCGTCGCCAACCCGGCGAGCGTGCCCAAGGGCGATATCGCCAGCAACGGCATCGCCGCACCGACCAGCGAGACCTTTACCGTCAACGCCACGCCGGGCGAAGCCCCGGCCGCGCCAGCACCCGAGCAGGCACCGGCGATCGCGGAACGTATCGTCGACCCGCGCACCACCTACATCCTCAACAGCATGCTGGAGGACGTGATCAAGCGTGGCACCGGGCGTCGCGCCCTGGCGCTGGGCCGCAGCGACCTCGCCGGCAAGACCGGGACCACCAACGAGTCCAAGGACGCCTGGTTCTCCGGCTACAACGCCGACTACGTAACCACCGTCTGGACCGGTTTCGACCAACCGGAAAGCCTCGGCCGGCGCGAGTACGGCGGGACCGTCGCGCTGCCGATCTGGATGAGCTACATGGGCGCCGCCCTCAAGGACAAGCCGCCGCACACCCAGCCAGAGCCTGAAGGCATCCTCAGCCTGCGGGTAGACCCGATCAGCGGTCGCGCAGCCTCTCCAGGCACGCCAGGTGCCTACTTCGAGCTGTTCAAGGCCGAAGACACGCCTCCGACTGGCAGCGAACTGGGCAACGGCAGCGCCCCGGGCAGCCCGCTGCCGGCCGACGAAGTGGCGCCGATCGATTTGTTCTAGAGGAGCAGCCGCACGCTTTAAGCGACAAGCAGCAAGAGAAAAGCAGTGATGTGCCGCTCCTGACTTGTAGCTTGCCGCTTGAAGCCAACCCATAAAAAACCCTGGCTCTTCAGCCAGGGTTTTTTATGGGACTGCTAATCAGCCGTTGAACACATCATCCACGCTTTTGAGCGGGTAGTTCTTCGGATACGGCAGGGTCGCCACGCCGGTCTCGATGGCAGCCTTGGCCACGGCATCGGAGATCAGGGTGATCAGGCGGGCATCCATTGGTTTCGGGATGATGTACTCACGACCGAATTCCAGCTTGATACCGCCGTAGGCGTCGCACACTTCCTGAGGCACCGGCAGCTTGGCCAGTTCACGCAGGGCGTTGGCCGCGGCCACTTTCATTTCTTCGTTGATGCGCTTGGCGCGAACGTCCAGGGCGCCACGAAAGATGAACGGGAAGCCCAGTACGTTGTTGACCTGGTTCGGGTAGTCCGAACGACCGGTGGCCATGATCACGTCGTCACGGGTGGCGTGCGCCAGCTCCGGGGCGATCTCTGGATCAGGGTTGGAGCAGGCGAACACGATCGGGTTGGCCGCCATGGACTTCAGGCCTTCAGCGCTCAGCAGGTTCGGGCCGGACAGGCCGACGAACACGTCTGCGCCTTGCAGGGCGTCTGCCAGGGTGCGCTTGTCGGTCGCGTGAGCGAAGACCGCCTTGTACTGGTTCAGGTCGTCACGGCCGGAGTGGATCACGCCGGTACGGTCAACCATGTAGATGTTTTCGATGTTAGCACCCATGCTCACCAGCAATTTCATGCAGGAGATGGCCGCAGCGCCTGCACCCAGGCAAACGATCTTGGCGTCTGGCAGGGTCTTGCCAGCGATTTCCAGGGCATTGATCATGCCGGCCGCGGTCACGATCGCGGTGCCGTGCTGGTCATCGTGGAACACCGGAATATCGCACTGCTCGATCAGAGCACGTTCGATCTCAAAGCACTCAGGGGCCTTGATGTCTTCCAGGTTGATGCCACCGAAGGTGATGGAGATGCGCTTGACGGTGTCGATGAAGGCTTGCGGGCTCTCGGAGTCGACTTCGATGTCGAACACGTCGATACCGGCGAAACGCTTGAACAGTACACCCTTGCCTTCCATGACGGGCTTGGAAGCCAATGGGCCAAGGTTACCCAGGCCGAGAATCGCGGTGCCATCGGAAATCACTGCAACCAGGTTGCCTTTACCGGTGTACCTGTAGGCCAGCTCAGGATCGCGGGCGATTTCGCGAACTGGTTCGGCTACGCCGGGGCTGTAGGCCAGCGACAGGTCGCGAGCGGTAGCGGTGGCCTTGGTGAGCTCGACACTCAGCTTCCCTGGACGAGGATGGGCATGATATTCGAGAGCGGCAGTTTTCAGATCAGACATGTGGGCATTCCGCTTTTTACTGTTGGACAGACTGGTCAGCGAGGATACGCGCCTCGCAAAGTCCCCACAAGACTGACCAGTCACCCCTGTCAAGCGCCCAGCCCTACGACTTTGGGCCAAGAGCCACGGAACACAAGGGCTCAACTGTTCACAATCGATTGAAAAAATGTCTACAATTATTTATCCAAGCCTGCCCGCCAATGACTGGACAGCACTGCAACAAGGGCCGCCGAGGCCCCGCGCCAAATCCCGGACATAAAAAAAGGCGTCCACCAGGGACGCCTTTTTCATCAATCTGCAAAAGCCGCAATGGCTTTCCAGGCTGATTGGCCTTAGGCCTTTTTCGCGCCGAAAGCACCGAAGCGATCTGCGAAGCGCTGTACACGGCCGCCAGTATCCAGAGTCTTCTGCTTACCGGTGTAGAACGGGTGGCACTCGTTGCATACGTCGATCGCCAGAGGCTTGGCCAGGTTCGAACGAGTTTCGAACTTGTTGCCACAGCTGCAGGTAACTGCGGTGATTTCGTATGTTGGATGGATATCGGCTTTCATGGTGATTCCTCAGGCTAGCGTGCCGCCACTCAACACCATTGTTGAATACCGCACGTAATTAGGCCGCGGATTCTACCAGACCTTCCAAATCACGCAAGCTGTCCCTGATGCCGACCGTCTGCTAGGCTCCGGCCCTTCTTCACCGCCCGCCCTATAGAGAATCCCCCGCGTGCCCGACGCCATCCTGCGCCTCGCCCTGCCTTCGCCCTTGCGCCGCCTGTTCGACTACCGCGCCCCGGCGGGCGTGCTGCGGGCGCAGTTGCACCCGGGGATGCGCCTGCGGGTACCGTTCGGCCGCCGCGAGATGATCGGCATCCTGGTGGAAGTCACCGACCACAGCGAAGTCCCGGCAGAAAAGCTCAAGCCGGCCCTGGCGCTGCTGGATGCCACGCCACCGCTGCCGGCGTCACTGTTCAAGCTGTGCCTGTGGACCTCCCAGTACTACCAGCACAGCCTCGGCGACACCTTGAGCTGGGCCTTGCCGGTCCTGCTGCGCCAGGGCGAACTGGCCGAGGCTCGCCAGGAACGCTTCTGGTCGATCAGCCCCGGCGCCAGGCTCGACGACCCGCGTATCGCCCGCGCCCCGCGCCAGCGCGAAGCCCTGGCAACCCTGGCCCAGCATCCCCACGGCGTGGCCCATCAGTTATTGAGCAAGCTGATGCTGAGCAAGGACAGCCTCGACCTGCTGCTGGCCAAAGATCTGGTGCAGGTGGAAATCCGCAAGCATGCCCCCGGCGAGCGTCACGAACACTGGCTGGCCCAGCCGGAACTGCCCTTGAATCCGGAGCAGCGCGCCGCCTACGAAGCCATCAGCGCCGGCCTGGACAGTTTCCATGCTTTCCTCCTGGCCGGCGTGACGGGCAGCGGCAAGACCGAAGTGTATTTGCAGTTGATCCGCAAAACCCTGGAGGCCGGCAAGCAGGCGCTGGTGCTGATCCCGGAAATCAACCTCGGGCCGCAGACCCTGGCGCGCTTCGAGCAACGGTTTAATGCGCGCATCGCCCTGGTGCACTCGGCCGTCAACGACCGCGAGCGCCTGGAGGCATGGCTGGCGGCCCGGGACGGCGATGCCGACATTATTATTGGCACCCGCTCGGCCCTGTTCACACCGATGAAGAACCCCGGCCTGATCATCATTGATGAGGAGCACGACGGCTCCTATAAACAGCAGGAAGGCTTGCGCTACCACGCCCGCGACCTGGCACTGGTACGGGCGCGCCAGGAAAATATCCCAATTGTGCTTGGCTCCGCGACGCCGTCCCTGGAAAGCCTGCACAACGCCTACACCGGCCGTTACGGCCTGCTGCGCCTGAACGAGCGCGCCGGCGGCGCAAAACAGCCACGATTCCTGCGCCTGGATGTGAAAAGCCGGCCACTGGACAGCGGTATTTCAGGGCCGATGCAACAAGCCATTGGCCAGACCCTCGCCGCCGGCCAGCAAGTGCTGGTGTTCCTCAATCGGCGGGGGTTTGCGCCGACGTTGCTGTGCCACGACTGTGGCTGGATGTCCGAATGCCAGCGCTGTGATGCGCGGATGACCGTGCACCAACGCTCGGGCGAGTTGCGCTGCCACCATTGCGGTTGTGTCGAACGCGTCCCGCGGCATTGCCCCAAGTGCGGCAAAGTCGATTTGCGTCCCGTGGGTGCCGGCACCGAACGCGCCGAGGAACGCCTGGGCATCCTGTTCCCCGACTATCCGGTGCTGCGGGTCGACCGCGACAGTACATCGCGCAAGGACGCGATGAACCAGCTGTTCACCACCATCCAGAAAGGCCAGCCGTGCATTCTGGTGGGCACCCAGATGCTCGCCAAGGGACACCACTTCCCCCGCGTCACCCTGGTGTCGATTCTCGATGCCGACGGCGGCCTGTTTTCCGGCGACTTCCGCGCCAGCGAGCGCATGGCCCAGTTGATCGTCCAGGTGGCCGGTCGCGCCGGGCGCGCCGAAGAGCCGGGCAAGGTGATTATCCAGACCCACCTGGCGGACCACCCGCTGCTGGTGCAACTGACCGAGCAGGGCTACTTCGCCTTTGCCGAACAGGCCCTGAGCGAACGCCGCGCTGCGGGCCTGCCGCCTTTTGCCCACCTGGCATTGCTGCGTGCCGAAGCCCACAAGCCCGGGCAGGCCGAAGGCTTCCTCGACGAGGCATGCAGCGAGGCAGAGCGCTTGCTGGCCGAACAGAACCTCAGCGGCATCGAGCTGCTGGGCCCGGTGCCCGCGCCGATGGAGCGCCGCGCCGGACGCTATCGCGCGCAACTGCTGCTGCAAGCCACGGCACGGGCACCCCTGCATCGGCTGTTAAGCAACTGGCTGCTGGTGCTGGAGCAGATGCCCAGCGCACGTGCGGTGCGCTGGTCGCTGGATGTTGACCCTGTCGACTTGTATTGAGCGCAAGATCGCCGATTTTTCACCACATATCCGTAACCGGCCTGCTAAGGTTGGCAAGCCCGACTTCGCAACGGATAATGTCCAGTTTTTCCACCTGCGCATTGACGCGCCGCCGCTTTGCGGTTGAAAGAGAAGACCATGAAAGACACCATTCGCCAGTTGATCCAGCAAGCCCTCACCCAACTCGTTACCGACGGTGTGTTGCCTGAAGGCCTGACGCCGGCGATTCAGGTGGAGAACTCCCGTGACAAGACTCACGGCGACTTCGCCAGCAACATCGCAATGATGCTGGCCAAGCCGGCCGGCATGAAGCCCCGTGACCTGGCGGAAAAAATCATCGCCGCCCTGCCGGCCGACGAAAACGTCACCAAGGCAGAAATCGCCGGCCCGGGTTTCCTCAATTTCTTCCAGAACACTCAGGCCCTGGCATCGCGCCTGGACGCAGCCCTGGCCGACGCTCAGGTGGGCGTGCGCAAGGCCGGTCCCGTGCAGCGCACCGTGGTTGACCTGTCGGCTCCGAACCTGGCGAAAGAGATGCACGTCGGCCACTTGCGCTCGACCATCATCGGCGACGGCGTGGCTCGCGTGCTGGAGTTCCTCGGCGACACCGTGATCCGCCAGAACCACGTGGGTGACTGGGGCACCCAGTTCGGCATGCTGATGGCCTACCTGCAGGAAAACCCCATCACCAGCGACGAACTGTCGGACCTGGAGAACTTCTACCGCGCCGCCAAGCAACGCTTCGACGAGTCCGAAGCGTTCGCCGACCGCGCCCGTGGCCTGGTGGTCAAGCTGCAAGCCGGCGACCCGGAATGCCTGGCCCTGTGGACCAAGTTCAAGGACATCTCGCTGTCGCACTGCCAGAAGATCTACGAACAACTGAACGTCAAGCTGACCATGGCCGACGTCATGGGCGAAAGCGCCTACAACGACGACCTGATCAACGTGGTCAACGACCTCAAGGCCAAGGGCATGCTGGTCGAGAGTAACGGCGCCCAGTGCGTGTTCCTCGACGAATTCAAGAATGCCGATGGCGACCCGCTGCCGGTGATCATCGTCAAGGCCGATGGCGGCTACCTGTACGCCACCACTGACCTGGCCGCCGTGCGCTATCGCAGCGGCGTGCTCAAGGCTGACCGTGCCCTGTACTTCGTCGACCAGCGCCAGGCCCTGCACTTCCAGCAAGTATTCGCCGTGGCACGCATGGCGGGCTTCGTGACCCATCCGATGGAAATGGAACACATGGGCTTCGGCACCATGAACGGCGCTGACGGCCGTCCGTTCAAGACCCGTGATGGCGGCACCGTGAAGCTGATCGACCTGCTCAACGAAGCCAAAGACCGCGCCTACACGCTGGTCAAGGAAAAGAACCCGGAACTGGCCGAAGCCGACCTGCGCAACATCGCCAGGGTGGTGGGCATTGGCGCGGTGAAGTACGCCGACCTGTCGAAACACCGCACCAGCGACTACAGCTTCAACTTCGACCTGATGCTCAACTTCGAGGGCAACACCGCCCCCTACCTGCTGTACGCCTACACCCGTGTGGCCGGCGTATTCCGCAAACTGGGCAAGGATTTCAGCGAAGTCGAAGGCCAGATCGTGCTTGAGGCCGCGCACGAACACGAACTGGCGGCCAAGCTGGCGCAGTTCGGCGAAGTGCTGAACAACGTGGCCGAGAAAGGCACCCCGCACATTCTTTGCACCTACCTGTACGACGTTGCCGGGCTGTTCTCCAGCTTCTACGAGAACTGCCCGATCCTCAGCGCCGAAACCCCGGCACAGATGCAGAGCCGCTTGCGCCTCGCCGCGCTGACCGGTCGCACCCTCAAGCAAGGCCTGGAACTCTTGGGCCTGGAAACTCTGGAGCGTATGTAAGTTGGCTGCCAAGAAAAAACCTGCACCCAAGCGTGGCGCCAGCCGTTACCAAGCTCCTGCAAAACAGCCGATTCCGGGCTGGCTATGGATGGCCATCGGCCTGACCGTGGGCGCCTTCATCGTGTTCCTGATGAAGCTGGAGCCAGGCAAGGGCGATGACGTCAAGCGGGTCAAGCAGGAAGAACAGAAAGCCACGCGCATGGCCGAGGCCAACAAGACCCCGCCGAGCCCACAGCAACCGGTGAAGCCGAAGTACGACTTCTACACCTTGCTGCCGGAATCGGAAGTGATTGTACCGCCGGATGCCGTGCCTGAAAAAACCCTGCCAACACCGCAGACCGCGCCTGTGGCACCGGTTACGCCGGCAGAAGCGGCGAAGATCGACACCGCGCGTGCCCAGGCAGCCCTGAGCGGCCTGACCCCGCCGCCTGCGCCACCGGTGGCCAAAGCGGCCCCGGTGACCAAGTTCTTCCTGCAGGCCGGTTCGTTCCGCAAGGAAGCCGACGCCGACAAGGTCCGTGCGCAGATCATCCTGCTCGGCCAGGCGGTTTCGGTCGAGTCCGGCACGGTCAAGGACGAAACCTGGTACCGGGTGCTGGTCGGCCCGTTCAGCAACCGCGAACAACTGACCACCGCCCAGAAACAACTGGCGGGCAGCGGCTTCAGCAACCTGTTGTTACAACAACGCCAGAGTCGCTGATCCTCCAAAGGTAGCTGAGCAGGGCCACCGCTTCCTCGTTCATCGTCGGAGCGCCGCCCGGACCAAGCCCGCTCCCACAGGGTTAGCGTATATCCTGTGGGAGCGGGCCGGGCGGCGCTCCGCTTGCTCGCGATCGCATCCTGATAAACACCACCCCCCTCATCTGGCTCGCACCACCCGTCCCCTCTTCCACCCCGCAGTTGAAAAATGCGCCACCACCCCCATATGAGGTTGCATAAGGCATTTTCGCCCCGCTGCGTGGAGACTCTTCCCTTGACCACCATCGTTTCAGTTCGCCGCCACGGCAAAGTCGTCATGGGCGGCGACGGCCAGGTTTCCCTGGGCAACACCGTGATGAAAGGCAACGCGAAAAAAGTTCGTCGCCTGTACCACGGCCAGGTCATCGCCGGTTTCGCTGGCGCCACCGCCGACGCCTTTACCCTCTTCGAACGTTTTGAAGGCCAACTGGAAAAACATCAGGGCCACTTGGTCCGTGCCGCGGTCGAACTCGCCAAAGAATGGCGTACCGACCGTTCCCTGAGCCGCCTTGAAGCAATGCTCGCGGTGGCCAACAAAGACGCCTCACTGATCATCACCGGCAACGGCGATGTGGTTGAACCCGAGAACGGCCTGATCGCCATGGGTTCGGGCGGTGGTTATGCCCAGGCGGCGGCCAGTGCCCTGCTGAAAAAAACCGACCTGTCGGCCCGGGAAATCGTCGAAACCGCCCTCGGCATCGCCGGCGACATCTGTGTCTTCACCAACCACACCCAGACCATTGAGGAGCAGGACTGCGCCGAGTAAGCGTGTGTGGCTGCGCGCCACCGCTGACTCTTGCCTGAGGTCCGCCAATTATTATGTCCATGACTCCCCGTGAAATCGTCCACGAACTCAACCGCCATATCATCGGCCAGGACGACGCCAAGCGCGCCGTCGCCATCGCCCTGCGTAACCGCTGGCGCCGGATGCAACTGCCCGAAGAGCTGCGCGTCGAAGTCACCCCCAAGAACATCCTGATGATCGGCCCGACCGGTGTCGGTAAAACCGAAATCGCCCGTCGCCTGGCCAAGCTCGCCAACGCGCCGTTCATCAAGGTCGAAGCGACCAAGTTCACCGAAGTCGGCTACGTTGGCCGCGACGTCGAGTCGATCATTCGTGATCTGGCCGATGCCGCCATCAAGCTGCTGCGCGAACAGGAAATGATCAAGGTCCGTCACCGCGCCGAAGACGCCGCCGAAGAGCGCATCCTCGATGCCCTGCTGCCACCGGCGCGCACCGGCTTCAACAACGAAGAAGCCCCGGTCCAGGACTCCAACACCCGCCAGCTGTTCCGCAAGCGCCTGCGCGAAGGCCAGTTGGATGACAAAGAGATCGAAATCGAAGTCGCCGAAGCGTCGGGCGTCGATATCTCCGCGCCACCGGGCATGGAAGAAATGACCAACCAGTTGCAGAGCCTGTTCGCCAACATGGGCAAGGGCAAGCGCAAGAACCGCAAGCTCAAGGTCAAGGAAGCGCTCAAGCTGGTCCGCGACGAGGAAGCCGGTCGCCTGGTCAATGACGAGGAACTCAAGGCCAAGGCCCTGGAAGCGGTCGAGCAGCACGGCATCGTGTTCATCGACGAAATCGACAAGGTCGCCAAGCGCGGCAATGCCGGTGGCGTCGACGTGTCCCGCGAAGGCGTACAGCGCGACTTGCTGCCGCTGATCGAGGGTTGCACGGTCAACACCAAGCTGGGCATGGTCAAGACCGACCACATCCTGTTCATTGCCTCGGGTGCGTTCCACCTGAGCAAGCCGAGCGACCTGGTGCCTGAACTGCAAGGCCGCCTGCCAATCCGCGTTGAACTCAAGGCCCTGTCGCCGGAAGATTTCGAGCGCATCCTCAGCGAGCCGCATGCATCCCTGACCGAGCAGTATTGCGCCCTGCTGAAAACCGAAGGCCTGGCCATCGAGTTCCAGCCGGACGGCATCAAGCGCCTGGCCGAGATCGCCTGGCAGGTCAACGAGAAGACCGAGAACATCGGTGCCCGTCGCCTGCACACCCTGCTTGAGCGCCTGCTCGAAGAGGTATCGTTCAGTGCCGGCGACCTGGCCAGCGCCCACAACGACCAGCCGATCCGCATCGACGCCGACTACGTCAACAGCCACCTCGGTGAATTGGCGCAGAACGAAGACCTGTCCCGTTATATCCTGTAGGTCACTTCTACTGTGATAGAGGACCTGTGGGAGCGAGCCTGCTCGCGATGAGGCCATAACGTTCAACCTTGACGTTGAATGGTACGCCGCCATCGCGAGCAGGCTCGCTCCCACAAGGGCCCTCGCAATGACGGACGAGCAGCCCCATGACCACCCCACTTCCCACCGACATCAAACTGCACAAAGCCTCGAAAACCCTGTCGCTCAAATACGCGTCCGGCGAGGAGTATCAACTGAGTGCCGAATTCCTTCGGGTGCACTCCCCCTCCGCCGAGGTCCAGGGCCACGGCAAACCCATCCTGCAATTTGGCAAGATCGGCGTAGGCCTGAGTAAGGTCGAACCGGCCGGCCAATACGCACTGAAGCTGACCTTCGACGACGGCCACGACAGCGGCCTCTTCACCTGGGACTACCTCTACCAGTTGGCACAGCGCCAGGATGACCTCTGGACGGATTATCTTGGTGAGCTCAAAGCCGCCGGAAAATCCCGCGATCCCAGTGAGTCCGTAGTCAAGCTGATGCTCTAGGCCGGGGCTTACGCTCATTAGAAGGCATTTTCTAATTTCATCTGCTTGAATGCTCCCGCCCAGGACTCTCCATTGGCCCGCTTGCGAAAAAAATTAAACTCGGGTAACCAATGGAGCTGGCAAGTTCTGTGCAGCGCTCCCTGATGTAAAAAGTCAGCGATGTGCAATTAACGGTCAACCGAGCAGTAGTACCTGGCATTGGCTGTGTGACTACACGGCAAGACTCAGGTACTCGTCTCAGGACAATGGAGCGTCGTAGATGAGTAACAAGAATAACGATGACCTGAAACGCCAAGCCTCGGAAAACACCTTGGGGCTCAATCCTGTCATCGGCTTACGCCGCAAAGATCTGCTTACCTCTGCCCGTATGGTGCTGACCCAGGCCATCAAACAACCCATTCACAGCGTCAAGCACGTGGCCCATTTCGGCCTCGAGCTCAAGAATGTGATGTTCGGCAAATCCGAGTTGCAACCCGAAGGCGATGACCGTCGCTTCAACGATCCCGCCTGGAGCCAGAACCCGCTCTACAAACGTTACCTGCAAACCTATCTGGCCTGGCGCAAGGAACTCCACGACTGGATCGGCGACAGCAACCTGTCGGAGCAGGACATCAACCGCGGGCACTTCGTGATCAACCTGATGACCGAAGCCATGGCCCCGACCAACAGCGCGGCCAACCCCGCTGCCGTCAAACGCTTCTTCGAGACGGGTGGCAAGAGCCTGCTTGACGGCCTCTCCCACCTGGCCAAGGACCTGGTACACAACGGCGGCATGCCGAGCCAGGTCAACATGGGCGCCTTCGAAGTCGGCAAGAGCCTGGGCACCACCGAAGGTGCGGTGATTTTCCGCAACGACGTGCTGGAGCTGATCCAGTACCGACCCATCACCGAGCAGGTGCACGAGCGCCCGCTGCTGGTAGTACCGCCACAGATCAACAAATTCTACGTATTCGACCTGAGCCCGGAAAAAAGCCTGGCGCGCTTCTGCCTGCGCAACAACCTGCAGACCTTCATCGTCAGCTGGCGCAACCCGACCAAGGCGCAGCGCGAATGGGGCCTGTCGACCTACATCGAGGCGCTCAAGGAAGCGGTCGACGTGGTCACCGCGATCACCGGAAGCAAAGACATCAACATGCTGGGTGCCTGCTCCGGCGGCATCACCTGCACCGCCCTGCTCGGCCACTACGCGGCGATCGGCGAGAAGAAGGTCAATGCCCTGACCCTGCTGGTCAGCGTCCTGGACACCACCCTCGACTCCCAGGTGGCCCTATTCGTCGACGAGCAGACCCTGGAGTCCGCCAAGCGCCACTCCTACCAGGCCGGCGTGCTTGAGGGCCGGGACATGGCGAAAGTCTTCGCCTGGATGCGCCCCAACGACCTGATCTGGAACTACTGGGTCAACAACTACCTGCTGGGCAACGAGCCGCCGATCTTCGACATTCTGTTCTGGAACAACGACACCACCCGCCTGCCGGCCGCGTTCCACGGCGACCTGATCGAAATGTTCAAAAGCAACCCACTGATCCGCCCCAATGCACTGGAAGTGTGCGGCACGCCCATCGACCTCAAGCAGGTCACGGCCGATGTCTATTCCCTGGCCGGCACCAACGACCACATCACCCCGTGGAAGTCCTGCTACAAGTCGGCCCAGCTGTTTGGTGGCAAGGTCGAGTTCGTGCTGTCCAGCAGCGGCCATATCCAGAGCATCCTGAACCCGCCGGGCAACCCGAAATCGCGCTACATGACCAGCACCGAGACGACG
This sequence comes from Pseudomonas sp. RA_35y_Pfl2_P32, assembly GCF_963970735.1. Lineage (NCBI taxonomy): Bacteria > Pseudomonadati > Pseudomonadota > Gammaproteobacteria > Pseudomonadales > Pseudomonadaceae > Pseudomonas > Pseudomonas sp. RA_35y_Pfl2_P32. Next base: position 208,911 of record NZ_CAXAQF010000006.1, on the reverse strand, counting down.
TCGACCGCGGATCAGTGGCAAGAAAACTCCACCAAGCACACCGACTCCTGGTGGCTGCACTGGCAGGCCTGGCAGGCCGAGCGCGCGGGCAAACTGAAAAAAGCCCCGACCGCGCTCGGCAACAAGACCTTTGCCGCGGGTGAAGCAGCACCAGGGACCTACGTACACGAACGATAACTGAAACACCTCGCCCCACTGTAGGAGCGGGCTTGCCCGCGATGACGGCAGCCGCCTCAGCCAATGTGCTGACGGATCCACCGCTATCGCGGGCCAGCCCGCTCCCACAGAGTGCCGAGGATGAATTTGAGAACGTGACCCACAGGGCTAGAAGCATGCCGCAACCGTTCATCTTTCGTACCGTCGACCTGGATGGCCAGACCCTCCGCACCGCGGTACGCCCCGGCAAGCCTCACTTGACGCCCCTGCTGATTTTCAACGGCATCGGCGCCAACCTGGAGCTGGTGTTTCCGTTCATCCAGGCTCTGGACCCGGACCTGGAAGTGATTGCTTTCGACGTGCCTGGTGTCGGTGGCTCATCGACGCCGCGCCGTCCGTATCGTTTTCCCGGGCTGGCCAAGTTGACCGCTCGAATGCTCGACTACCTCGACTACGGCCAGGTCAATGTGATCGGTGTGTCCTGGGGCGGCGCCCTGGCGCAGCAGTTCGCCCATGACTACCCCGAGCGCTGCAAGAAGCTGGTGTTGGCGGCCACGGCGGCCGGCGCGGTGATGGTGCCGGGCAAACCTAAAGTGCTGTGGATGATGGCCAGCCCCAGGCGCTATATCCAGCCGTCCCATGTGATTCGCATTGCGCCGATGATCTACGGTGGCTCGTTCCGCCGTGATCCGAACCTGGCCGCCGATCACGCCAGCAAAGTCCGCTCGGCCGGCAAACTGGGGTACTACTGGCAGCTCTTCGCAGGCCTGGGCTGGACCAGCATCCACTGGCTGCACAAGATTCGCCAGCCAACCCTGGTGCTGGCCGGCGACGACGACCCGCTCATCCCGCTGGTCAATATGCGCCTGCTCGCCTGGCGTATTCCCAATGCCCAGCTACACATAATCGACGACGGTCATTTATTCCTGATCACCCGGGCCGAGGCCGTCGCCCCGATCATCATGAAGTTTCTCCAGGAAGAACGGCAGCGGGCGGTGATGCACCCGCACCCGGCGCCCTATGGCGGCACGTGAGGTGCGCTGGCGGGAATGAGGGACTTGTTCACGGCTTGACGAAGGAGTGTTGACTCATGCGAGACAAACCAGCGCCGGGCACCTTGCCCACAGCCGCTGCATTCATCAACGCCCAGAGTGCGATCACCGGTCTGCGCGGCCGGGATCTGCTCTCGACCTTGCGCAACGTCGCGGCGCACGGCTTGCGCCATCCGGTCCATAGCGCCCGGCACGCACTGGCGCTGGGCGGGCAATTGGGCCGCGTGCTGCTGGGCGAGACCCTGCACCAACCCAATGCCGCCGACACTCGTTTTGCCGACCCCAGCTGGACCCTCAATCCGTTTTACCGACGCAGCCTGCAGGCCTACCTGAGCTGGCAAAAACAGGTCAAACGCTGGATCGACGAAAGCGGCATGCCCGACGACGATCGCGCCCGCGCACACTTTGCCTTTACCCTGCTCAACGATGCGGTGTCGCCCTCCAACACCCTGCTCAACCCATTGGCGATCAAGGAACTGTTCAACTCCGGCGGCCACAGCCTGGTCCGCGGCCTGAGCCATCTGTTCGATGACCTGATGCACAACAACGGGTTACCCAGCCAGATCACCAAGCACGCCTTCGAGGTCGGCAAGACCGTTGCCACCACCTCTGGCGCGGTGGTGTTTCGCAATGACCTGCTGGAACTGATGCAATACAAGCCCATGAGCGAAAAGCAGTACGCCAAGCCGTTGCTGGTGGTGCCGCCGCAGATCAACAAGTACTACATCTTTGACTTGAGCCCCAACAACAGCTTCGTCCAGTTCGCCCTGAAAAACGGCCTGCAGGTGTTCATGATCAGTTGGCGCAACCCGGATGTGCGCCACCGCGAATGGGGCCTGTCCAGCTACGTCGAGGCCGTGGAAGAAGCCATGAACGTGTGCCGGGCCATCACCGGCAGCCGCGAGGTCAACCTGATGGGTGCCTGTGCCGGCGGCCTGACCATCGCGGCGCTACAGGGCCACCTGCAAGCCAAGCGGCAGCTGCGGCGCATCTCCAGCGCCACGTACCTGGTCAGCCTGCTCGACAGTCAACTGGACAGCCCCGCCACCCTGTTTGCCGACGAGCAGACCCTGGAAGCGGCCAAGCGACGCTCCTACCAACAGGGTGTGCTCGAAGGCCGCGACATGGCCAAGGTGTTTGCCTGGATGCGCCCCAACGACCTGATCTGGAACTACTGGGTCAACAACTACCTGCTGGGCAAGGAGCCGCCGGCGTTCGACATCCTCTACTGGAACAACGACAACACCCGCCTGCCGGCCGCCTTTCACGGTGACCTGCTGGACTTCTTCAAGCACAACCCGCTGACCCATCCGGGCGGCCTCGAGGTGTGCGGCACGCCGATCGACCTGCAGAAGGTCAACGTCGACAGCTTCAGCGTGGCCGGGATCAACGATCACATCACGCCATGGGATGCGGTGTACCGCTCGACGCTCCTGCTCGGCGGCAACCGCCGCTTCGTGCTGTCCAACAGCGGTCACGTGCAGAGCATCCTCAACCCACCAGGCAACCCCAAGGCCAACTACGTCGAAAGTGCAAAACTGACCAGCGACCCAAGGGCCTGGTATTACGACGCCAGCCATGTCGACGGCAGCTGGTGGACCCAGTGGCTTGCCTGGATCCAGGAGCGCTCCGGCGCCCAACGGGAAACCCTGATGGCCCTGGGCAATCAGCACTACCCCCCCATGGAGGCGGCACCCGGCACCTACGTGCGGGTGCGCTGATTTTTCTCGGCGCCACGGTCGGGAAACAGGCCGTGGCACTCAAGGCTCGACAACTAAGAAGACTGGATGAAAACCCGCGACCGGATTCTCGAATGTGCCCTGTTGTTGTTCAACCAGAAGGGCGAACCCAATGTCTCGACCATGGAAGTTGCCAACGAAATGGGGATCAGCCCCGGCAACCTCTACTACCACTTCCACGGCAAGGAGCCGTTGATCCTGGGGTTGTTCGAACGTTTCCAGAGCGAACTGACGCCGCTGCTCGACCCGCCGTCGGACGCCCGGCTGGCACCGGAAGATTACTGGCTGTTCCTGCACCTGATTATCGAGCGCCTGGCGCACTACCGCTTCCTGTTCCAGGACCTGTCGAACCTGGCCGGACGCCTGCCGAAACTGGCCAAGGGCATCCGCAACCTGCTCAATGCCATCAAGCGCACCCTGGCCTCGCTGCTGGCCCGGCTCAAGGCCGAAGGCCAACTGGTCAGCGACACCCAGGCCCTGGGGCAACTGGTCGAACAGATCACCATGACCCTGCTGTTCTCCCTGGACTACCAACGCATTCTCGATCGCGAGGGTGAAGTTCGGGTGGTGGTCTACCAGATCATGATGCTGGTCGCCCCTCACCTGCTGCCGCCGGCCAAGCTCGCCACCGAGCGCCTGGCGCTGCAATACCTCGAAGGCCAGGCGTAAGGGTCGAATGCCGATTGACGCAAACAAAAACGCCCGACCTTCGCAGGCCGGGCGTTTTTATCTGTCCCGGGAATATCAGGACTGACTGGTTGGCGCCGAAGGTGCTGGCGTGGCAGTCGGGGTAGCGGCAGGTGCTGGTGCGGCGGCGGAGTTCGCCGGGCTGACCGCGGCAGGCGCAGTGGCTGGTTTGGCAGCGGCCACTGGTGCTTTCGGCGCGGCGGCTTTGGGGGCCGCGGGCTTCTTGGCGACCGGCTTTTTCGCGGCCGCCGGCTTGGCGGCAGGTTTCGCTGCTGCAGTTTTCACCGCAGGTTTGGCGGCTTTGGCGGCAACCGGTTTAGCGGCAGGCTTGGCCGCTGCGGTTTTGGCGGCAGGCTTGGCAGCCGGTTTAGCGGCGGCCTTGGCCAGTGGCTTGGCGGCTGCCGGTTTGGCCGCTGCGGTTTTGGCCGCGACAGGGGCAACCTTGGCGCCGGTGAGTTTTTCGATTTGCTTGGTCAGGGTATCGACCTTGCTGTGCAGGGCTTTCACTTCGTTGCGGCTCGGCACACCGAGGCGCGAAATGGCACTGTTCAGGCGCTTGTCGAAAGCACCTTCCAACTCGTCCCATTTGCCCAGCGCGCGATCCTTGACCCCACTGATGCGCGACTTGGCCGAAGAAGCGGTGTCCTTGGCGGCGTCGACTTTTTTACCGACAGCGCTCTTGGTGAGCTTCTCGGCCTTCTCGCCATCCTTGACCAGTGCATCGAAGAGTTTGCTACCGTCAGTGTCGATCTTCGAGTACACGCCTAAACCAGCAAGCCAGATTTTGCGGGAGTAGTCTTCGACCTTCCCGATCCACGAGCTGCCTTCTTTTTCAGTATTCTTTTTACCAGCCATCCCGTTCTCCTTAATGTTTACGCGCGACACGTTCGAGCAATGCCGTTAGCTCATCGAGCTTAGCAGAGAGTGTCTCAACGTCATGTTTAGACGCAATGCCGACACGATTCAAGGCACTGGCGACACGCGTATCAAAAGCCTTCTCGACTTTATCGAGCTGCACTTCAACGCGGTCCTTGAGACTGACGACATCACCCTTGACGTTATCAATCTGAGTGTTGGCCGCTTCAAGTTGTTCCGTAACAACTTTTTTGCCTTTCTTTTCAACAGATTGACCAGCTTTGATCAACTCTTGAACGTACTCGCTGCCTTCCTGACCGACCTTGGCATAGGCACCCAGGCCTGCCAGCCAGATCTTGCGGGCATAAGATTTCACTTCATTCACCGGGGCAGGTTGAACGTCAGTTTTTTTCTTCAAAGTAACTTTGGCCATGGTGCACCTCACGCGCAGAAGGTTTGAGGAACTGCCCGCAAAAGAGTCGGGCTCAGGCACACGGTAGGGAGAAAAATTAGAAACGGCACCCTAAGAACCGACACAATCCTGTGGGAGTGAGGCTGCTCGCGATGGCAGCATGTGAGGCGCATCGACATTGGATGGACCGCCCCCACAGTGATTGCATGCACAATCAGACCAGGGCTTTTTCCAGGGCCTTTTCGATTTCCGCCTTGATCGTCCCGCTCATCGCCGACATCAGCAGGCCGAGCTCGACATCGACCCGGATCGAATCCTCGCCCACATGCACCGCGCCCTTGACCCCCGAGCGCTTGAGATTGAGGGTGTCGCCCGACCACTTGGGCTCCAGGCCATACTGCGCAGCCAGCTTCTCGGCCAGTTTGTCGGCCTTCTCGCGCGCCGCTTCCTTACCCAGGCCGTGGGCACGTTCAACACTAATACGGGCCATTGATTGACTCCTGATTGATCGGGACTTGCTCAAGACATCTTGACCCCAACTGCGTCAAAAGGTCCCGGCGGTTGCCTATCTTACCTTCAGCCTTGCCAAGACAAAGCAGGCCCTGGGGATTAGAATGTCGCGCATTCTCTTTTGGTGACGGCGATATGACTGATCAGCGCAAAGGCAGCGATGCCGAACCCACCACACACTTCGGCTTCAAAAACGTTCCGGAAAGCCAGAAAGCGGAAAAAGTCGCTGAGGTGTTCCACTCGGTAGCCGCCAAGTACGACTTGATGAACGACGTGCTGTCCGGCGGCATGCACCGCCTGTGGAAGCGTTTCACCATCGAACTGTCGGGTGTGCGCGCAGGCAATCGAGTCCTGGACATCGCCGGTGGTACCGGTGACCTGGCCGCCAAGTTCTCCCATCTGGTCGGCCCGACCGGCCAGGTCGTGCTGGCCGACATCAATGAATCCATGCTCAAGGTCGGTCGAGACCGTCTGCTGGACAAAGGCGTGGCCGGCAACATCGAGTTCGTCCAGGCCGACGCGGAAAAGCTGCCGTTCCCGGACAACCACTTCGATTGCGTGACCATCGCCTTCGGCCTGCGCAACGTCACCCACAAGGAAGACGCCCTGCGCTCGATGCTGCGTGTGCTCAAGCCCGGCGGTCGCCTGCTGGTGCTGGAGTTCTCCAAGCCGACCAACGCCCTGATGTCCAAGGTCTACGACGCCTACTCGTTCGCCTTCATGCCGATGGTCGGCAAGCTGATCCTCAATGACCCGGAAAGCTATCGCTACCTGGCCGAGTCGATCCGCATGCACCCGAACCAGGAAACCCTGAAGTCGATGATGGTCGAGGCCGGTTTCGACCGAGTGACCTACCACAACATGACCTCAGGCATCGTCGCCCTGCACCGCGGCATCAAGCCCTGATGTTGCTCGCCGGCCTGCTCGCCAGCGTCGAACTCGGCCTGAACCGGGTACTGCGGCTCGACAGCACGGCGCTGCCGCGCCTGGCCCATTTGAACGGCAAGGTGATTGCCGTCGAGTGCCGCAGCCCGGCGTTGCAGCTGTTCATCCTGCCCAGCGATGAAGGCCTGATGCTGGCGTCCCATTGGGAAGCCGAAGCCGACTGCACCTTGCGCGCACCGGCAGCCAGCCTGCTCAAGCTGGCCATCCGCAAGGACAAGACCGCGGTGTTGCACAGCCCGCAAGTCGAACTGGACGGCGACAGCGGCGTGCTGCTGGAGCTGGCGGGCGTGCTGCAGGACCTGGAGCTGGACTGGGAGTATGAAATCTCGCGCTGGCTGGGCCCGGTGGCCACGCAACTGCTCGGCGGCCACCTGCGCAGTCGCGCGCGCTGGTATCAACAGGGTTTCACCAGCCTGAACCAGAACCTGGCCGAATACCTCGCCGAAGAGTCGCGTACTCTGGTCGGGCAACGCGAAGCCGAAGCGCGGTTCAGTGAACTGGACCAGATCAAACTCAATCTGGAACGTCTTGAGGCGCGCTTGGAGCGTCTTTCCCGATCCCTCGACTCAAGCGATAACGCATGAAGCTGCTCGCCGTCCGCCGTTTGTTGCGCATCCAGCGCGTCGTGATCCGCTACCGCCTCGATGACCTGCTGTTCGCCCTGCCATTGCCCTGGTTTCTCCTGGCACTGCGGTATGCCCTGCCGTGGCGCTGGTTCCCGCGCAAGACCCTGGAACTGAGCCGGGGCGCGCGCCTGCGCCTGGCCTTGCAGGACCTGGGGCCGATCTTCATCAAGTTCGGGCAGATCCTGTCCACCCGGCGCGACCTGCTGCCCGAGGACATCGCCGATGAGCTGATGCTGCTGCAGGACCGCGTACCGCCCTTTGACTCGCAACTGGCCGTCAAGCTGATCGAAGAGCAACTGGGGAAGAAGATCAGCGAGGTGTTCAGCCGCTTCGACATCGAGCCCCTGGCCTCGGCCTCGGTGGCCCAGGTGCACGCCGCACAACTGAAAAGCGGCGAAGAGGTGGTAGTCAAGGTCATTCGCCCAGGCCTCAAGCCGATCATCGCGCAGGACCTGGCCTGGCTGTTCATCCTCGCCCGCACCGCGGAAAAACTCTCCGCCGATGCGCGCCTGCTGCACCCGGTGGACGTGGTCCAGGACTACGAAAAAACCATCTACGACGAGCTCGACCTGCTGCGTGAAGCGGCCAACGCCAGCCAGCTCAAGCGCAACTTCGACGGCTCGCCCCTGCTGTACGTGCCCCAGGTCTACTGGGACTGGTGCCGGCCAAAAGTGCTGGTGATGGAGCGTATCTACGGGATCCAGGTCACCGACCTGGAGACCCTGGCCGACCAGCGCACCGACATGAAAATGCTCGCCGAGCGCGGCGTGGAGATCTTCTTCACCCAGGTGTTCCGTGACAGTTTCTTCCACGCCGACATGCACCCGGGCAACATCTTCGTCAGCACGGTCAACCCGTGGAGCCCGCAGTACATTGCCATCGACTGCGGCATCGTCGGCAGCCTGACCCCGGAAGACCAGGACTACCTGGCGCGCAACCTGTTCGCCTTCTTCAAGCGCGACTACCGGCGTGTCGCCCAATTGCACATCGATTCGGGCTGGGTGCCGGCGGAAACCAAACTCAACGAATTCGAAGCGGCGATCCGCACGGTATGCGAACCGATCTTCGAAAAACCGTTAAAAGATATTTCCTTCGGCCAGGTACTGATGCGCCTGTTCCAGACGGCCCGGCGCTTCAACATGGAAGTCCAGCCGCAGTTGGTCCTGCTGCAAAAGACCCTGCTCAACATCGAAGGCCTGGGTCGCCAGCTGTACCCGGACCTGGACCTGTGGAACACCGCCCAGCCGTTCCTCGAACGCTGGATGCGCGAGCGCGTCAGCCCGAAAACCCTGCTGGGCAACCTGCACAACCAGGTCGAGCAACTGCCGCACCTGGCCAACATGACCCGCGACCTGCTCGAACGCATGACCCAACCCCACGCCGCCAACCCGCCCGTGGCCTGGCATCGGCGCTCGGACGACTGGTTCCTGCGCCTGCTCGGCGCTGCGCACCTGGCCGGCGGTGCGACCCTGCTGGCCGGTGGTCCGCTGAACGAACTGGGTCACTGGCCGGGCGCAATTATGCTCGCGGTGGGTTTGTATCTGGTCGTTCGCCGATAGCCAGCCGGGTTGTCGGCTGGCACACTGTTTCAAATCGCCCAGGCCCAGCGCAGATGCTGGGCCCGGCTGTCGGAGTCGAAGATGAAAAACTGGCTGGACGAGATCAAATGGGACAGTGACGGCCTGGTGCCGGCGATCGCCCAGGACCACAAGACCGGGCGCGTACTGATGATGGCCTGGATGAACCGCGAAGCCCTGGCGCTGAGCGCTGCCGAGAACCGCGCCATCTACTGGTCACGCTCGCGTGGCAAGCTATGGCGCAAGGGCGAAGAGTCCGGGCACGTGCAAACCCTGCATGAGATGCGCCTGGACTGCGACGCCGACGTGATCATCCTGATGGTCGAGCAGATCGGCGACATCGCCTGTCATACCGGGCGCCAGAGCTGTTTCTACCGCGTCTTTGAAAACGGCGACTGGAAAACCGTCGACCCGGTGCTCAAGGACCCGCACGCCATTTACTGCGCAGGACACAGCCATGAGTGACACCCTGACCCGCCTGGCCCAGGTGCTGGAAGAACGTAAAGGCGCCGCCGCCGACAGTTCCTATGTCGCCAGTCTTTACCACAAGGGCCTGAACAAGATCCTGGAGAAAGTCGGCGAGGAGTCGGTCGAGACCATCATCGCCGCCAAAGACGCCGCCGTCAGCGGAGATTGCAGCGATGTCATCTACGAAACCGCCGACCTGTGGTTCCATAGCATGGTCATGCTGGCCCAGTTAGGGCAGCATCCGCAGGCGGTACTCGATGAACTGGACCGCCGCTTCGGCCTGTCCGGGCACGTCGAGAAAGCCTCGCGTCCATCCAACTGAATAACGATTAGAGAGGAGCAGCAAGATGGGCATTTTTGACTGGAAACATTGGGTCGTCATCCTGGTGGTGGTAGTGCTGGTGTTCGGTACCAAAAAACTGAAAAACCTCGGCACCGACGTCGGCGAGTCGATCAAGGGCTTTCGCAAGGCCATGAACGACGACGAAAAGCCGGCCGAACCGGTGGTTCCACCGACCGCACAGCCTGCGCCGCCGGTGCAGCCACAGGCATCGACCCTGAACGAGCCGCACACCATCGACGTGCAGGCCCAGAAAGTCGAAGAGCCGACCCGCAAAGACTCGTGAGCACAGACTAATGTTTGGTATCAGCTTCACTGAACTGCTGCTTGTCGGCCTCGTTGCCCTGCTGGTGCTGGGCCCCGAGCGTCTGCCGGGCGCTGCGCGCACGGCCGGCCTGTGGGTCGGGCGCCTGAAGCGCAGCTTCAACGCGATCAAACAGGAAGTTGAGCGTGAAATCGGCGCCGACGAAATCCGTCGGCAACTGCACAACGAGCACATTCTGTCGCTGGAGCAGGAGGCCCGCAAAATCCTCAATCCGCTCCAGCAGCAGCCGACGCCAGCTGATACGCCGATCACACCGGTCACACCGGTCACACCGGCCCCTGCGGCGAGCACCGTTGCAGTCGAGCCAGCACCGGCCACCGTCAGCGCACCTGCCACCGAGCCGACGGCCACCGCTGCGCCTGCTCCCCACGACCCAACACCGGCGCCGCGAGCCCCATGAGCGATATTCCAGAGAACGACCAACACATGCCGCTGGTCTCGCACCTCACCGAGCTGCGCACCCGCCTGCTGCGCTGTGTCGCGGCGATCTTCCTGATCTTTGCCGGGCTGTTTGCCTTTACCCAGCAGATCTACACCTTCGTCTCGACGCCACTGCGGGCCTACTTGCCAGCCGGTGCGACGATGATCGCCACCGACGTCTCGTCGCCCTTCCTGACGCCGTTGAAGCTGACCATGATGGTCTCGCTGTTCCTGGCGATCCCGGTGATCCTGCATCAGATCTGGGGCTTCATCGCACCAGGGCTGTACAAGCACGAGAAGCGCATTGCCGTGCCGTTGCTGGTGTCGAGCATCGTGCTGTTTTATGCCGGCATGGCGTTCGCCTACTTCCTGGTGTTCCCGCTGATCTTCAAGTTCTTCGCCGCCGCCACCCCGGCCGGCGTAGAGATGATGACTGACATCACCAGTTACCTGGATTTCGTCATGACGCTGTTCTTCGCCTTTGGCGTGGCGTTCGAGATCCCGGTGGCCGTGGTCCTGCTGGTGTGGATCGGCGTGGTCGACGTCAAGTACCTGAGGAAGATCCGCCCGTACGTGATCATCGGATGCTTCGTGGTGGGCATGATCCTCACCCCGCCAGACATCTTCTCCCAGACCCTGCTGGCCGTGCCGATGTGGATGCTGTTCGAGATCGGCATCCTGTTCGGCAGCCTGATCAGCAAGCGCGGCGAGCACCCGGACGACCAGCCGGCGGACGATCACAACGACCAGCCGCCAGCGACTCAGCCGTGAACCTGCTGCTCCTCGAAGAGGCCGATTTCATTGCGCCCGACCGGGTCGTGCTGCGCGATCGGCGCCTGACCCACATGCAGGAAGTGCACCGTGTCGCGGTCGGCGACAGCCTGCGGGTCGGACGCATCGGTGGGCTGATGGGCGCGGCCCACGTGCTGCGCCTGGAGCCCGGCGAAGCCGAGTTGCGGGTCAGCCTCGACCAGCCACCGCCGGCCAAGCTGCCCCTGACCCTGATCCTCGCCCTGCCTCGGCCGAAGATGCTGCGCCGAGTGTTCCAGACCGTGGCCACCATGGGCGTACCCAAGGTGGTGCTGGTCAACAGCTACCGGGTCGAAAAGAGCTTCTGGCAGACTCCCTTCCTCGAGCCCGAGGCGATTCGCGAACAACTGATCCTCGGGCTGGAACAGGCCCGCGACAGCGTGCTGCCGGAGATCGTCATCGAAAAACGCTTCAAGCCCTTTGTCGAAGACCGCCTACCAGCCATCGTCGAGGGCACCCTCGGGCTGGTCGGCCACCCTGGCAACCACCCGCCCTGCCCCCGCGGGCTGGCGGAGCCCGTGACCCTGGCCATCGGCCCGGAAGGCGGCTGGATCCCCTACGAAATCGACCTGCTGGGCAAGGCCGGGCTGCAACCGGTGCAACTCGGCGAGCGCATCCTGCGGGTTGAAACCGCGGTCACCGCACTGCTCGCCCGCTTGTTCTGACCCCCAGGGTCGCAGGAGCACCTACAGATTCTCTCTCGTCGGCCGATAGACTCTCCACAATTCGAATCAATGGGGAGTCTGCAGCATGCACCGATGGTTAGCCGAGAACCTTGGCAATGTGAGCGTCAATCGCAAGCTGGGCATCGGCTTCGGCCTGGTCTTGCTCCTGACCCTGCTGATCACCGTCAACGGCTGGTCGGGCATGAGCAGCATCATCAGCCGGGGCGACAAACTCGGGTTCATCTCCAGCCTCAACGAAATGACCAAAGACCTGCGCATTGCCCGCCTGGACTATGACATGCGCCACGGCGAGCAGGGCCCGGCGGCGGTGAACGAGGTGTTGAACCGACTCGACCAGGGCCTGCAGAGCGCCCTGACGATGATCGAACAGCCCGCCGACGCGGCCATGCTCAAGCAGCAAGTGGAAGCCGCCCGCGAGTACCGACATGCGTTTGCCGGCATGACCCAGGCCACCGCCAATCGTGAAGCCGCCCGCGCCAAGCTGGGAGCAACCGCCGACGCTGCCGTGGCCCGCGTCAACGAGGTGGAGAAAGCCCTGCTGCAAGGCGATAACGTGGCGCAGTTCAACAGCGTCGTCGACCTCGGCAAACTGCTCCAGCAGGCGCGCTTCCAGGTCCGCGGCTACACCTACAGCGGCAAGGCCGAGGCCGAGCAACCGGCCCTGGCCGCCATCGACGACGCCCTCAACTACCTCAAGGCCCTGCCCGCGCAACTGCCCGAGCAACACGTCGGCAACCTGCAGCAGGCCAGCGACTCGCTGCTCGGCTACCGCGCAGCAGTCAGCCAGTACCGCGATGCCCAGGTGGCCAGCGCCGCCGCACTCAAGGACATGGCCCACCAAGGCGACGTACTGCTGGCACTGAGCAAAAAACTCACGCTGTCGCAGACGGTCGTCCGCGACACCGACGCCGCCCAGGCCAAGAGCACCCTGTTGCTGACCACGGTGTTGGCCCTGGTGCTCGGCCTGATCGCTGCCTGGGCCATCACCCGGCAGATCATCCTCCCGCTGAACCAGGCCCTCAAGGCCGCTGAGCGGGTGGCCGCCGGCGACCTGACCCACAACCTGATCTCCCAGCGCCGCGACGAACTGGGCCAACTGCAGCGCGCGATCCAGAGCATGATCGTCAGCCTGCGCGAGTTGATTGGCGGGATCAGCGATGGCGTCACGCAAATCGCCAGCGCCGCCGAAGAGCTGTCCGCAGTCACCGAACAGACCAGCGCCGGGGTCAACAGCCAGAAGGTCGAGACCGACCAGGTGGCCACCGCCATGAACGAAATGGCCGCTACCGTACAGGAAGTCGCGCGAAACGCCGAAGAGGCCTCCGAAGCCGCCGTCGCGGCCGACCAGCAAGCCCGTGAAGGCGACAAGGTGGTCGGTGAGGCCATCGCCCAGATCGAGCGCCTGGCCATTGAAGTCGGGCACTCCACCGAGGCCATGGGTCACCTCAAGCACGAGAGCGACAAGATCGGCAGCGTGCTGGACGTGATCAAGTCCGTGGCCCAGCAAACCAACCTGCTGGCCCTCAACGCCGCCATCGAGGCCGCACGGGCCGGTGAAGCCGGGCGTGGTTTTGCCGTGGTCGCCGACGAAGTGCGCAGCCTGGCACAGCGTACGCAGAAGTCCACGGAAGAGATCGAAGAACTGATCGTTGGCCTGCAAAGCGGCACCCAGCAGGTCGCCAGCATCATGGACAACAGCCGTAGCCTCACCGACAGCAGTGTCGAGCTGACGCGCCGCGCCGGTGGCTCACTGAACAACATCACCCGCACCGTCTCGGCGATCCAGGCGATGAACCAGCAGATCGCCGCCGCCGCTGAACAACAGAGCGCGGTGGCCGAAGAGATCAACCGCAGCGTGCTCAATGTGCGCGATGTGTCCGAGCAGACCTCGGCCGCCAGCGAAGAGACCGCGGCCTCCAGCGTCGAGCTGGCACGGTTGGGTACCCACCTGCAGATGCTGGTGGGTAAATTCAGGGTTTAAGACGGTAGGGATTCCTCGGTTCACACCGGCCGAGGTGATGCAGTCACGGGCCAGCCTTGCTCCTACAGGATCAAGGCTGGCCCGCGCTGCTTTAGATCACAGGACCTGGCGCAAGAACGCCTGGGCCCGCGGATCCTTCGGTGCCTCGAAGAACTCGGCGGGCGAGGCATCTTCCAGCAGCTTGCCGTGATCGAAGAACAGCACCCGGTCCGCCACTTCCCGGGCAAAGCCCATTTCGTGGGTGACGCAAACCATGGTCATGCCTTCCACCGCCAGGGTCTTCATCACATCCAGCACTTCGCCGACCATTTCCGGATCGAGGGCCGAGGTCGGCTCATCGAACAGCATGACCTTGGGCTCCATGGCCAGCGCCCGGGCAATCGCCACCCGTTGTTGCTGGCCGCCGGACAGGCGCGAGGGGTACTCGTGGGCCTTCTGGGCAATGCCGACCTTCTCCAGCAGCGCCATGGCCTTGGCCTCGCGCTCCTTCTTGGCGCGCTTGCGCACCACCTTCTGTGCCAGGCACAGGTTCTCCAGCACCGTCATGTGCGGGAACAGGTTGAAGTGCTGGAACACCATGCCGACTTCACGCCGGTAGGCATTCACATCGGTTTTCGGGTCGGCCAGTTGCAGGCCGTCGATGCTCACCGAGCCGGAATCGAACGCTTCCAGGCCATTGAGGCAGCGCAGGAAGGTCGACTTGCCGGAACCGGACGGGCCGATGACCACCAGCACCTCGCCCTTGGCCACCTGGGTGGTGACGTTGTCCACCGCGCGAACCACCTGGCCACGGGTGTCGAAGACTTTTATCAGATCGCGGACTTCAATCACTTTGCGCGAGCCTCCGCTCAAGCCGGCTGGCCATTTTCGACAGCGGCAGGTTGATCAACAGGTACAGCCCGGCTACGCAGAACAGGATTTCGAACGGCGAGAACGAGGTGGTGATGACTTCACGGCCACTCTTGAGCAGCTCGGTGATGGCGATGACCGACACCAGCGAAGTGTCCTTGACCAGACTAATGAATTGCCCGGCCAGTGGCGGCAGCACCCGCTTGAAGGCTTGCGGCAGGACCACATGGCGCATCGACTGGCTGGCATTCAGGCCCAGGGAGCGCGCGGCTTCATTCTGCCCACGGGCAATCGACTGCACCCCGGAGCGAATGATCTCGGCCACGTAGGCCCCGGTGAACAGCGACAGCGCGGCAATCCCGGCGAACTCGCGGGACAGGTTGAGCACCGTGCCGATGAAGAAGTAGAAGATGAAGATCTGCACCAGCAGCGGCGTACCGCGCACCAACTCGATGTAGACGATCGACAGGTCGCGCAGGGTCGGGTTGTTCGACAGCCGGCACAGGCCGGTCGCCAGGCCGATCAACAGCCCAAGCACACCCGAGACCAGCGACAGCCACAGGGTGGTCCACAGGCCCCACAGCAGCGGTCCTGCGGCCCAATGCCGGGTGACACCGATCACATCGCCTTCGGCCACATCGTCGCCACGGGCCACTTGCAGGCTGTTGTCGTCGACCGTCAGCACTTGCTCGGTGCCGGCGTCGTTGCGCAGGGTCACCTGGGCCTTGTCGCCCTGGCGCACCAGTTCGCTGACGGTGGAAATGTCGGCGGCACGCTGGGTGTCTTCGGCGTGATAGGCGAAGTACTGCGGCACGCGGTTCCAGCGCCATTCGTAGGACATCAGCGAGGTGGCGTAGTACAACGCGCCGGCCATGCCGACCAGCACCAGCACGGTCAGGACGTGCCAGGGCCATTGGGCTTTTTTATGTTTCATTGCACATTCCGGGATTTGTGTTGCCTGGGAGGCCGTCTTCGCGGGCGAGCCCGCTCCCACAGGGATCTAGCTCAAGCACACAGGTTGTGTACTGCACAGCTCTGATGTGGGAGCGGGCTTGCCCGCGAATGGAACGACGCGGTCTGGACGAGCGGTCGCCTGACCGGCCTTACTCCATGTCCTTCTGCCAAGCGGTGTCTTTGAACCACTTGTCATGAATGCGATCGTAGGTGCCGTCTTCGTGGATCTGGTGCAGGAAGTTGTTGATGAAGTTCAGGCTGTCGTAGTCGCCCTTCTTCAGGCCAAAGGCCAGTGGCTCGTAGGTGAACGGCTTGTCGAGGAACACCAGCTTGCCGTTGCCGACCTTGTTCACCGCCACCACGTTGTACGGCGCGTCGTAGACAAAGGCATCCGCCTTGCCGTTGACCACGTCGAGCACACCTTCCTGTTCATTGTCGTAGCCGTGGTACTTGGCTTTGGACATCAGCTTCTTGGCCACCATTTCGCCCGTGGTGCCGAGCTTGGAGGTGATGCGGTATTCGGCGCTGTTCAGGTCTTTATAGGACTTGATGGTGCCTTCCAGCTCCTTGCGGATCAGCAGCGTCTGGCCGACCACGATGAAAGGATCGCTGAAGTTCAGGCGCAGGTTGCGTTCCTGGGTCAGGGTCATGCCGCTGCCGATCATGTCGAACTTGTCGGTCAGCAAGGCCGGGATGATGCCGTCGTAACCGGTGGACACCAGTTCCAGCTTGACGCCCATGGCCTTGGTCATGGCTTTGAGCAGATCGACTTCGAAGCCGATGATTTCGCCGCGCTTGTTGGTCATTTCAAACGGCATGTAAGTCGGGTCCATGCCCACTTTCAACGTACCGCGCTTGACCGCGTCGTCGATGGCGCCGGCCTGCGCCGCGTTGACTGCTACCAGTGCCGAGACGCCGAGTATCAGCATCGAGAGATACTTCTTCATCATCAAAGTCCCCAATCTTTTTGTAGTTAGGCGCGCAATCGAACGCTTTTTGTGGAAAACGGCCGATACGGACACAAAGGTTGTCCGAGCGCACCAAAGAAGGGAGCGATGCTAACGCACTCGGCCGTTTGCACAAGTGGTTACGAAGTTTCAGGCAAAAAAAAGCCCCGCGGATCGGCGGGGCTTTTTCATCAGGCCGGCTGTGCCTGCACGCTCAAGGGTTTGAGCGGCAACAACGGCGCATGGGGATCGGCTTTCACCGAAGCCCGCCAGGCGTCCAGCCAATCGGCGTAGCCTTCGCTCCAGACCTGCTCATGCAGGCGAGCCAGGGCCACTGGGTCGCTGAGCAACTGCAGGCGCTCATGGTTGTTCAAGCCGGCCGGGCCGACTTTCAACGCATGGCGCACCCGCTCGGTGCGCAACCACTCGATCGGCTCGGCCTGACCGTGACGCGAGGTCGCCAGCGCGCACGCCAGGGCGTTCTGCTGCGGGTCGACCACGGCGCGGATGAAGCCGTCGTTCAGGGCGTGCCAACGGTTCTCGTGGGTGTACTGGTCGGTTGCCAGCAAGGCCTGTGGCGGATTGTATTCCTCAGGGATGAGGAACAGGCTCTCGTCACGGGACTTCAGGCCCAGGCCCACACGGCTGGAGATCACCGACACCGGGATCGACAGCATCAACGAACCGACGATCGGCACCAGCCACCAGAGGAAGCTCGGGTTCAGCCAGATCACCAGCAAGGCCCAGAAGAAGCCCAGCAGGGTCTGTGGACCGTGGCGCTTGACCGCCTCGCTCCACGGCGTGGAGTCATCGTCACGCTGTGGCGAGTTCCAGGTCGCGGCCCAGCCGAGGAACGCGGCGAGCACAAAACGGGTGTGGAAAATCATCCGCACCGGCGCCAGCAACACGGAGAACAGCATCTCCAGGAGCATCGACAGGGTCACCTTGAACTTGCCGCCGAACTCTTTCGCGCCCTTGGCCCAGATCAGGATGATGCTCAACAGCTTCGGCAGGAACAGCAGCACGATGGTGGTCGAGAACAGCGCGATGGCCTTTTCCGGGTGCCATTGTGGCCACAGCGGATACAGCTGGCGTGGTTCCAGGAAGTACTGCGGCTCCATCAGCGTGTTGACGGCCAGCAAGGCGGTCGACAGCACCAGGAAGAAGAACCACAACGGCGCCGACAGGTAGGACATCACGCCGGTCAGGAACACCGCACGGTGCACCGGGTGCATGCCCTTGACCAGGAACAACCGGAAGTTCATCAGGTTGCCGTGGCACCAGCGACGGTCGCGCTTGAGTTCGTCCAGCAGGTTGGGCGGCAGTTCTTCATAGCTGCCCGGCAGGTCGTAGGCAATCCACACGCCCCAGCCGGCACGGCGCATCAGCGCGGCTTCAACGAAGTCGTGGGACAGGATGGCACCGGCAAACGCGCCTTTACCGGGCAACGGCGCCAGGGCGCAATGCTCGATGAACGGCTTCATGCGGATGATCGCGTTGTGCCCCCAGTAGTGGGATTCGCCCAACTGCCAGAAGTGCAGGCCGGCGGTGAACAGCGGACCGTACACCCGGGTGGCGAACTGCTGCATGCGCGCATACAGGGTGTCCATGCCCGAAGCCCGTGGCGCGGTCTGGATGATCCCCGCGTCCGGCGTGGCTTCCATCAAGCGCACCAGGCTGGTCAGGCACTCACCGCTCATCACGCTGTCGGCGTCGAGGACCACCATGTACTTGTAGTCGCCGCCCCAGCGACGGCAGAAGTCGTCGAGGTTGCCGCTCTTGCGTTTGACCCGACGGCGACGGCGACGATAGAAAATCTTGCCGAAGCCCTTGGCTTCGCGGCAGACGTCCAGCCAGGCCTGCTGCTCGGCGACACAGATATCGGTGTCGTTACTGTCACTGAGGACGAAGAAGTCGAAACGGTCGAGGTCGCCGGTGGCAGCCACCGATTCGAAAGTGGCGCGTAAACCGGCAAACACCCGCGGCACGTCTTCGTTGCAGATCGGCATCACCAAGGCGGTGCGAGCGTCTTTAGGAATCGGCTCGTTACCGGTACTTTTACCGGAGATACGGTATTTATCGTGACCGGTCAGCAGCTCGAGGAAGCCCATCAGCGCGGTCCAGAAACCGGCCGAGACCCAGCAGAACAGAATCCCGAACAGGATCAGGATGCTGGTCTGCAAGGCGTACGGCAGCACTTGCGTGGCGGTTTGCATCAGGGGTTGATGCAGGACCTCCTCCAGGTCGACGAACGACCAGCCCTGGTACGGCATGATGCCTTTCATGTACCAGCCGGCAACGATCGTCTGGCCGAGCATCAGCACCAGCAGGATGTAGCGGCGAATCGAACCGACAGTGCGCCAGCGCGCGGCCGGCAGCACGCGTTCATCCTTGGGCGGTGCCGGCGGATTGGTACGACCGGTCAGCCGACGCCAGCCGCGCACCAGGATATTGGTGCGCCACGGCTCGGGCACGACCTTGGTCCGACGGATCGGCGGGGTGGCTTTCAGGCACACCCGGCCGCTGGCGTCGAGCACCAGCATCTCGGCCTCTTCCAGCTCCTCGGCGGAGTTGAGGGTCAGGCGGCGGCTGACCGAGGCCTGTGCGGCCTCGCTCGGTGCGTCGAAAGTCGACGAGGACAAGCGTTCATGCAGTTCGCTGAAGGATTTGCAGCCCGCCAGTTCGGCGCGCTGCTCATCGGTCATCGGCAAATGCGCCAGATACTCGCTGAGCGACTCTGGCTGTACGTGGGAATTACTCATCGGCAGGCAACTGATAGCTCCAGGTCTCGGTCAAGACTTCTTCAGTCGGCGCCGATTCCGGTGTGGCTGGGGCCGCTTCGGCAGCAACGGGCTGCTTGGCGTCTTTGTTGTCCTTGGTCTTGCTGTCGGCAGCGGGCTTGGCGTCGGCCTGTTTGGCGTCCGCTTGCTTGGCTTCTACCTGCTGGGCTTCCTTGGCCGCTTTCTCTTGTTGCTTGGCGGCCACTTTGTCGGCCTTGGCCACCGAAGAATTGGAGCTTGGCAGCGAAGTCTTGGCCAGGTCCGCCGGCACGATGGACTGCACCAGGGCAGCACGCATCTCGGTCGACTTGCTCGGGTCCTTGATCTTCATCCGCAGGGTCAAGCGCCAGCCCTTGGTTTCAGGGTTGTAGCGCACGCTGTTCTCGACCAGCTCGGCGTTGTCACCCACGCTGACCTGGCTGCGAACGTCGGTCTCAGGCGCCAGGGCGGCCAGGGATGGACCTTCGAAATCCACCAGGTAGGCCACACTGCCGTCCGGCTGACGAATCAGGTTGGATTGCTTGACGTCACCGGTGGAACGCAGAGTCTGGCTGACCCAGGCACTGTCCGGGGCGTGCAGTGCCGCTTCGTCGATGGTCCAGTGCAGGCGATAGGCTACGTCCAGCGGCTGGCCAGGTTCCGGCAGTTTTTCCGGGCTCCAGAAAGCCACGATGTTGTCGTTGGTTTCATCGGCGGTCGGAATTTCCACCAGGTCGACAGAACCCTTGCCCCAATCGCCTTTTGGCTCGATCCAGGCGCTTGGGCGCTTGTCGTAGCGGTCGTCGAGGTCTTCATAGTGGCTGAAGTCGCGGCCACGTTGCAGCAGACCAAAACCACGCGGGTTTTCTACCGAGAAGTTGCTCACGGCCAGGTGTTTCGGGTTGTTCAGCGGACGCCAGATCCACTCGCCGTTGCCGGCATGGATCGCCAGGCCGCTGGAGTCGTGCAGCTCGCGACGGTAGTTGAGGACTTTCGACGGCTGGTTGGCACCGAACAGGAACATGCTGGTCAACGGGGCGATGCCCAGCTTGCTGACTTTGTCGCGCAGGAACATCTGGGCCTTGACGTCGACAATGGTGTCGCTGCCAGGACGCAGGGTCAGGCGGTAGGCGCCGGTGGCACGCGGCGAATCCAGCAGGGCGAAAATCACCAGGTGCTTGTCACCCGGCTTCGGCTGCTCGATCCAGAACTCGGTGAAACGCGGGAACTCTTCACCCGACGGCAGTGCGGTATCGATCGCCAGGCCACGGGCCGACAGGCCGTAGGTGTGGCCCTTGCCGACGACGCGGAAATAGCTCGCGCCGAGCATGGTCATGATTTCGTCTTGCTTGTCGGCCTTGTTGATCGGGTACAGCACACGGAAACCGGCATAACCCAGTTGTTCAGTGGCCTTGGGATCAAACTTGACGTCGCCGAAATCGAAACGGCTGGGGTCGTACTTGATCTCTTCGACGGTGCTGGCCGTGACTTCGTTGATTTTCACCGGCGTGTCGAAATGCATGCCCTGGTGATAGAACGACAGCTTGAATGGGGTCTTTTTATCGGCCCATTCGGCTTTTTCGGTCAGGAAACGAATTTTCTGATAGTCGGCGAATTTCATTTCGCGGAATTCGTTCGGCAGATTGCTGCGCGGAGCCTCGTATTTCTGCCCAGCCAGCTCTTTTGCCTTGGCCGACACATCGTTCAGATTGAATGCCCAAAGCTGGCCGGCGCTGAGCAGGCAAAACAGGGCAGAGCCTGTCGCCAGCGCGTTACGTAACCGTTTGGCAGACAATTTTGGTGCAGTACAGGGACTAACAATCACGAGCAACCCTCGCCGAAAACAGATCAAAAAACCAACGGCCAGCTATCTATATGCCAGGTTGGCGAGCATTGTTCGGACTCCGATGGGGCAAAATGATTCCCCAAACGGTCGCGGACAAGTCTCTACCTAAGTCAAAAATGGGCCAACGAACGCTGATCCCCGTAGCGCGGGATTATCTAGTAGCCCGCGTGACAACGCATCAGGGGTAACAAAGTATTTATTGCGAAAAACCCCTGTTTCACTCCGAAACAGCTCTGAAAAGATGTTTCAAACGCTTTCAGGTCTGTAACAGGAAGGTCACCGGTCCATCATTGACCAGATGCACCTGCATATCCGCGCCAAATCTGCCTGATGCCACATTGCCATGCAACTGGTGTGCTTTGCCTAATAAATAGTCAAAAAGCTCTTCGCCCAGTGCCGGAGGGGCAGCGGTCGAAAAGCTCGGGCGCAGGCCATTTTTGGTGTCGGCGGCCAGGGTGAACTGCGAAACCAGCAGCAACCCTGCGCCTACATCGGCCAAGGACAGGTTCATCTTGCCCTCGGCATCGCTGAATACCCGATAGTTAAGCAGTTTGTGCACAAGTTTGTCGGCGCTGGCCCGGGTATCGTCGGGTTCAACGGCCACCAGCACCAGCAAGCCCTGGTCGATCGAGCCGACAACCTCCCCCGCCACCTCGACGCGCGCGCCACGCACGCGCTGCAACAGGCCCTTCATGCTTCTTCAGGCGGCAGGTCGAGCAGGCGCCGCGCCATTTGATTGGCCGCCCGTACCAGGGCATCGGTGATACCCGGCTCGGAGGCAGCGTGCCCGGCGTCGCGGATCACCTGCAACTCACTGTTGGGCCAGTTCTGATGCAACTCCCAGGCGTTGTCCAACGGGCAGATCACGTCGTAGCGGCCATGCACGATGACGCCCGGCAGGTGGGCGATCTTGCCCATGTCGCGAATCAGCTGGTTGGGCTCGAGGAAAGCATTGTTGGTGAAGTAGTGGCATTCGATGCGGGCAATCGACAGCGCGCGCTGCGGCTCGCAGAAGCGGTCGACCACCAGCGGGTTCGGGCGCAGGGTCGCGGTGCGCCCTTCCCACAGCGACCAGGCCTTGGCCGCGTGCATCTGGGCAATCTGGTCGTTGCCGGTCAGGCGCTTGTGGAAAGCCTTGAGCAGGTCGTCGCGTTCGTCCTGGGGAATGGGCGCGATGTAGTCCTGCCAGTAATCGGGAAACAGACGGCTGGCGCCCGCCTGGTAGAACCATTCGATTTCCTGCGGGCGGCAGAGAAAAATCCCGCGCACGATCAGGCCGTGTACCCGCTCGGGGTGGGTTTGCGCGTAGGCCAGGGCCAGGGTCGAGCCCCAGGAGCCACCGAACAGCACCCATTTGTCGATGCCCAGGTGCTGGCGAATCCGTTCCAGGTCGGCGACCAGATCCCAGGTGGTGTTGTTTTCCAGGCTGGCGTGGGGCGTGGAGCGGCCACAACCGCGCTGGTCGAAGGTGACAATGCGATACAGGTTCGGATCGAAGTAACGTCGGCTCATGGCGTCGCAGCCCGCCCCGGGGCCACCGTGAATGAACACTACCGGCAAACCTTCCGGTGATCCGCTTTCGTCGACATACAGGGTGTGGGTTTCATCGACGGCCAGATCATGCCGGGCGTAGGGTTTGATCTGCGGGTACAAAGTCTGCATTGCGCGCTCCGTAAGGGGTCGAGGTCATCCCTGGGGGGACTTCTATTATTCTGCCGTTGGGCATCATAAACCCGAATAGCGCAATGAGCATGTCCCTGAAGAAAATACGGTTTTGCGGCGCCGGCGAGGGCCCTCTCCCACCCATCTCTAGAGGGTGTCTGCACCATCTGCAAACACCCGGAATCACAGTGAGAGTGAGTGGGTTTACGCGCCGTATCGCTGCTGGCCCCAGGCCAACATCCCTTGCAGCAGTTGCTTGAGCACCACCTGGGTCGGGCCTGCCAGGTCGGGGCGGTAGCGGAACGGCTCGAACTCTTCCATGTAGGTGCACTGCCCTAGCTCCAGCTGCACCGCATGGATGTTGTCAGCCGGGTTGCCGTAATGGCGGGTGATGTGGCCGCCCTTGAAGCGTCCGTTCAGCACGTGACTGTAGTCGGCGTGGCGAGCACAGATCGCTTCCAGCTCGGTCGCCAGCGTTGGATCGCAACTGGCGCCATTGAAGGTGCCGAGGTTGAAGTCCGGCAACTTGCCCTCGAACAGGTGCGGGATCACCGAGCGGATCGAGTGCGCATCGAACAGCAGGGCGTAGCCAAACTCGGCCTTGAGCCGCGCCAACTCCTGCTGCAGCGTGCGGTGGTACGGGGTCCAGACCTGCTCCAGATAGCGTGCGCGCTCCTCGGCAGACGGCTCCAGGCCTTCGCGGAACAGCGGCACGCCGTCGAACAGGGTCGCCGGGTACAGGCCGGTGGTCGCACCGACGTACAACGGCTTGTCGTCGGACGGACGGTTGAGGTCGATGACAAACCGCGAATACTGCGCCGCCAGGGTGCTGGCGCCCAATGCCTGAGCGAACTCGTAGAGTGTCGGAATGTGCCAGTCGGTGTCCGGCAGGCTTTGCGCGTCGGGGATCAACCCGGCCTCGACTGCCGGCGTCAGGCGCACACCGGCGTGCGGCATGCTGATCAGCAGCGGCACCCGGCCTTGTTGGAAGTTCAGAACCTTATCCACAGCTATTCTCCTAAATCTCGACTTCAACGCCGTGACGCACGACGCGTTTTTCCAGCTCACCACCCAACCAGTACGCCAGGTCGGCCGGACGATCGATCTGCCAGGCGACGAAGTCGGCGACCTTGCCCACTTCCAGCGAACCGTGGGTGTCGGCCATGCCCAGCGCCGAGGCGGCGTGGATGGTTGCACCCGCCAGGGCTTCTTCCGGGGTCATGCGCAAACAGGTGCAGGCCATGTTCAGCATCAGGCGCACCGACAGGGCCGGCGAAGTGCCGGGGTTGAGGTCGCTGGCGATGGCGATTCTCACCCCGTGCTTGCGCAGGGCATCCATCGGCGGCAACTGGGTTTCGCGCAGGAAGTAGAACGCCCCCGGCAGCAGCACGGCCACGGTACCGGCGGCGGCCATGGCGATGGCATCGTCCTCGGTCATGAATTCCAGGTGGTCGGCCGACAACGCCTGATAACGCGCCGCCAGGCTGGAGCCATGCAACGACGACAACTGCTCGGCGTGCAGTTTCACCGGCAAGCCCAGCTTCTGCGCGGCGATGAACACCCGCTCCACCTGCGCCGGCGAAAACGCCAGGTATTCGCAGAACGCATCCACCGCATCCACCAGCCCTTCAGCCGCCAGGGCCGGGAGCATCTCGCTGCAGATATGCTCGATGTAGTCATCGCTGCGATCGGCGTATTCCGGTGGCAGGGCGTGGGCCGCCAGGCAGGTGGTACGCACGCTGACCGCAAACGCCTCACCGAGGCGCCGGGCGACACGCAGCATCTTGCGCTCGCTGGCCAGGTCGAGACCGTAGCCAGACTTGATCTCGATGCTGGTGACACCGTCGCGCAGCAGGCTTTTCAGGCGCTTGGCGGCACTGGCGAACAGTTCGTCCTCCGTCGCGGCACGGGTCGCGCGCACGGTGCTGGCAATGCCACCACCGGCGGCAGCGATCTCGGCATAGCTGACCCCTTGCAAGCGCTGTTCGAATTCGCCGCTGCGGTTGCCGCCGAACACCGTGTGCGTGTGGCAGTCGATCAGGCCCGGGGTCACCCAGGCCCCCGCGAGGTCATGGACCTCGGGGTAATCATCGGACGGCACCTGGCTACGCGGGCCGATCCACTCAATGTGCGCACCTGACGTCACGATGGCGGCATCCTCGATGATCGAGTAAGTGCCTTGGGCCATGCTTGCAACGTGGCAGTGTTGCCAGAGCGTTTTCATCCGAGGCCTCCGTTAGGTTATCGATGGGACATGAAAGGATCGCGGGTCACCTTGACCGCCTTGGGGGCAGCCGGCTTGACCCACAATTTATACGCAATCACCAGCAAGACGATCCACACCGCACCGACCACCAGCGCTGCCTGGGTGTCCGGGAAATAACCCAGCACACCAAAGACAAACAGCATGAACACGATCGCGGCCGCCGGCGCATAAGGCCAGAACGGTACCGGGAATTTCAGTTCGGCAACTTGCTCGCGGGTCATCGAACGACGCATGGCCACCTGGGTGACCAGGATCATCAACCACACCCAGACAGTGGCGAAGGTCGCGATCGAGGCGATCACCAGGAACACATTTTTGGGGATCAGGTAGTTCAATAGCACGCCGCCCAGCAAGGCCGCGCCCATGACCACTACGGTCATCCACGGCACGCCCTGCTCCGACAACTGGGCAAACATCCTGGGCGCATGGCCTTGCTGCGCCAGGCCGTACATCATGCGCCCGGCACCAAAGATGTCGCTGTTGATCGCCGACACGGCCGCCGAGATCACCACGATGTTGAGGACGGTCGCCGCCGCGCCGATGCCCAGACTGTCGAAGATCTGCACGAACGGGCTGCCCTGGCTGCCAATCTGTGGCCATGGGTAGATCGCCATCAGCACAAACAGGGTCAGCACATAGAACAGCAGGATCCGCAGGGGCACCGCATTGATTGCCCGTGGAATCACCCGTTGTGGGTCCTTGGCTTCACCGGCGGTGATACCGATGATCTCGATGCCGCCGAACGCGAACATCACCACCGCCAGGGAAGCGATCAAACCGCCGATGCCATTGGGCATGAAGCCGCCGTGGGCCCACAGATTGCTCAGGCCGGAGGCCTGCTCAGTGCTGGCCGTGCCAATGCCGAAGAGCATGATGCCAAAACCGCCCAGGATCATCGCGACGATGGCGGCGACTTTCAGCAGCGACAGCCAGAACTCCATCTCGCCGAAGACTTTGACGTTGCACAGGTTCAGCCCGCCGATCAGCAGCACGATGCCCAGCACCCAGATCCAGCGTGCGACTTCCGGGAACCAGAAGCCCATGTAGATGCCGAAGGCGGTGACGTCGGCCAGGCAGACGATGATCATCTCGAAGGCATAGGTCCAGCCGAGGATGAAACCGGACATGGGCCCCAGGTAGGTGCTGGCGTAATGACCAAAGGAACCCGAGACCGGGTTGTGCACGGCCATCTCGCCCAGGGCGCGCATGACCATGAAAACAGCAGCGCCACCAATCAGGTAGGCCAGCAGCACGGCGGGGCCGGCCATCTGGATGGCCGAGGCGGAGCCGTAGAAAAGCCCGGTGCCGATCGCCGACCCCAGTGCCATGAAGCGAATATGTCGGGCGGATAGCCCGCGTTTCAAGCCTTTGTCTGGCTGTTGCATTGCTCGTCCCTAATTATTGTTGTCGACGCCAATCGATTCGCGGGCAAGCCCGCTCCCACAGGTTCAGCGCAATCCTTGTGGGAGCGGTGGTGCGACGATTCGACTTGCCCGCGATGGGGCCTTACAGGCTTGGCAGCAACTTCGCCATCACCAGTTCATTCAGGCAGCGCGAAGCCAACAGCTCGCTGGCGGCGTTGATGTCCGGCGCGAAGAAGCGGTCCTTCTCGTAGAACGGTACTTTGGCGCGCAGGGTGGTGCGGGCTTGTTCCAGTTTCGACGAGGTTTTCAGGCCGTCGCGCAGGTCCAGGCCCTGGCAGGCAGCCAGCCACTCGACCGCGAGAACGCCACGGGTGTTTTCGGCCATTTCCCACAGGCGCTTACCTGCCGCCGGGGCCATGGACACGTGGTCTTCCTGGTTGGCCGACGTCGGCAGGCTGTCCACCGAGTGTGGGTGCGCCAATGCCTTGTTCTCGCTGGCCAGGGCGGCCGCAGTCACTTGGGCGATCATGAAGCCGGAGTTCACGCCACCGTTGGCCACCAGGAACGGCGGCAGTTGCGACATGTGCTTGTCCATCATCAACGAAATGCGGCGCTCGCTCAGGGAGCCGATTTCCGCGATGGCCAGGGCCATGTTGTCAGCAGCCATGGCCACTGGCTCGGCGTGGAAGTTACCGCCGGAGATCACATCGCCTTCGCTGGCGAACACCAGCGGGTTGTCGGACACCGCGTTGGCTTCGACGGCCAGTACTTCAGCGGCCTGGCGGAACTGGGTCAGGCAGGCGCCCATGACTTGCGGCTGGCAACGCAGGGAGTACGGGTCCTGGACCTTGTCGCAGTTCTGGTGCGAATCAGACACTTCACTGCGCTCGCCCAGCAGGTCGCGGTAAGCCGCGGCCGCGTCGATCTGGCCTTTCTGGCCACGGGCTGCATGGATGCGCGCGTCGAACGGCGAACGCGAGCCCAGCACCGCTTCCACGGTCAGGCCGCCCAGGGCCAGGGCGCCGGCGAACAGGTCCTCACCCTCAAACAGACCACGCAGGGCGTAGGCCGTCGATACCTGGGTGCCGTTCAGCAGCGCCAGGCCTTCTTTGGCGGCCAGGGTCAGCGGCGTCAGGCCGGCGACTTTCAGCGCTTCGGTAGCGTCCAGCCACTGGCCCTTGTAACGGGCCTTGCCTTCGCCCAGCAGGACCAGTGACATGTGGGCCAGGGGCGCCAGGTCACCGGATGCACCGACCGAGCCTTTGAGTGGGATGTGCGGGTAGACCTGGGCATTGATCAGGGCGATCAAGGCGTCGATCACCACCCGGCGAATGCCGGAGAAACCACGGCTCAGGCTGTTGACCTTGAGCACCATGATCAGGCGCACCAGTGCATCGCTGATCGGCTCGCCGACACCGGCGGCGTGGGACAGCACCAGGGAGCGCTGCAGGTTTTCCAGGTCTTCGCTGGCAATGCGGGTCGAGGCCAGCAGGCCGAAACCGGTGTTGATGCCGTAGGCAGTCCGATTTTCCGCGAGGATCTGCTCCACACAGGCCACGCTGGCGTCGATCTGTGCCGAGGCACTGTCGTCCAGGGTCACACGCACCGGCTGTTGATACACGGCACGCAGTTGGGCAAGGCTCAGTTGGCCTGGGATAAGGTTCAGCGCAGTCACATTCATTCTCCTTTTGAGAGTTTTATTAACCAGACGCTCCGGAAAAATCCGTTGTCCGTCGCTTCCCGCTTTTGGGGGGTGGCGCCTTGGCACGCTGGCTTTGTTAGAAATCAGTACAAATCGGCAAATGTCGCTTGCAGCAAGGCGGGGTCTTTCAACAGCGCGGCGGCACTGGCGATGTCCGGCGCCAACCAGCGGTCCTGGTCGTAGGCGGCCACCCGCTCGCGCAACAGGCGCCAGGCGGTATCGGTGCCAGCGCCGAAGCCCTGGTCCTTGAGGAATTCAAACGCCTGGGCCGCCAGCAGGTACTCGATGGCCAGGATCTGGGTGCAGTTTTCCAGCACCCCGTGCAGTTTCAGTGCAGCGTTGGTGCCCAGGCTCAGGTGGTCTTCCTGCAGGCCTGACGTCACGTAGTTGTCGAGTACCGCCGGTTGCGCCAACTGACGGTTCTGCGCGCAAAGCGAGGCCGCGACGTACTGCACGATCATCATTCCCGAGTTCACCCCGGGGTTGGCCACCAGGAACGCCGGCAGGCCGCTGACGTGCGGGTTGATCAGACGGTCGAGACGGCGCTCGGCAATCGAACCGATTTCCGCCATGGCAATCGCCAGCAGGTCGGCCGCCAGGGCCACTGACTGGCCGTGGGGGTTGGCCTGGGAAACCACCCGAAAATTGTCCGGGGTGCCCAACAGCATCGGGTTGTCGGAAACGCCGTTGAGCTCGGTTTCAATCTGCCGGGTCGCGTGTGCCAGTTGATCGCGGGCCGCACCGTGAACCTGCGGGATCGAACGGATGCTCAAGGCATCTTGCGTACGAATGCCCAGGCTGGCGGCGATCACTTCGCTGCCGGCAAGCAAGGCGCGCAGGTTGCTGCCCACCCGTTGCATGCCCGGGTGGGGCTTGAGGGCGATGATTTCAGGATCGAACGCGGCAATCTGCCCGCGCTGGGCTTCGAAGCTCATGGCGCTGATCACGTCGGCCCACTGCAGCAAACGGCTGGCATCGGCCAGGGCCAGGCAGCTCAACCCGTTCATGCACGGCGTGCCGTTGACCAGGCACAGCCCGTCCTTGGCCCCCAGGACCACCGGCTTCAGGCCTTCTTCGGCCAGGGCTTGCTCGGCCGGGACAATTTGCCCGCGGTAGCTGACGTTGCCTACGCCCAGCAGGGCGATGCCGATGTGCGCCATGTGCGTCAGGTAGCCCACCGAGCCCTGGGACGGCACTTGTGGGGTGATGCCGCGGTTGAGCAGCGCCAGCAGCCCTTCGACCACCTGACGGTGGATGCCGGACTTGCCATTGCTGTAGTTGAGCAGCGCGGCGCAAATGATCGCCCGGGTCTGCTCGTCGCTCAGTGGTGCGCCAACGCCACAGGCGTGGCTGAGCAGGGTATTGCGCGACAGCTGGCTCAGTTGTTCGCCTTGCAGGGAGACGTTACACAGTGCCCCCAGGCCGGTGTTGACGCCATAGGCGCGTTCGCCGCTGACGACAATGCGCTGGACGATCGCCTGGGCGTTCTCGATCCGCGCCCAGGTGCTGGCCGCCAGCTCAAGCTGAGCGCCACCCCGTGCGACCGCCACTACATCCTGCCAACGCAGCGGGGCGTCGGCGATTACGATTTTTTCAGCCTGGGACATTTCTACCTCTGCGTACGAACCTGAATATTGATGCAGCTCTGCCATCGCCTTCGCGAGCAAGCTCGCTCCCACAGGGAACCGCATTCCTATTGTGGGAGCGAACTTGCTCCGGGCGGCGTTCCGACGATGAGGCCAGCACAGCCGCCACAAACCGCTTAAACCACCGCCGCCCGCCGCTGCACGAAGCGGTCGACGTACTCGTCGGCCGGCGAGTGCAGGATCTCTTTCGGCGTGCCGACCTGGATCAGGCGGCCGTCCTTGAGGATCGCGATGCGGTTGCCGATGCGCACGGCTTCGTCGAGGTCGTGGGTAATGAACACGATGGTCTTGTGCAGGGTCTTCTGCAGTTCGAGCAACTGGTCCTGCATTTCGGCGCGGATCAGCGGGTCGAGGGCACTGAAGGCTTCGTCCATCAGAATGATGTCGGTGTCGGCCGCCAGGGCACGGGCCAGGCCCACCCGCTGGCGCATGCCGCCGGACAGTTGGTGCGGGTATTTGTTTTCGTAGCCTTTCAGGCCCACGGTGTTGATCCAGTGCAGCGCACGCTCGGAGCACACGGCTTTGCTTTCGCCCCGGATCTTCAAGCCGTAGGCGACGTTGTCCAGCACGCTCTTGTGCGGCAGCAGGCCGAAGCTCTGGAACACCATGCTGATCTTGCGCCGGCGAAATTCGCGCAGTGCTTGCATGTCGTATTGCAGGATGTCCACGCCGTCCACCAGGATCGCGCCGCTGGTCGGGTCGATCAGGCGATTGAAGTGGCGTACCAGGGTCGACTTGCCGGAACCCGACAGGCCCATGATCACGAAGATCTCACCGCTGCCGATAGTCAGCGACAGGTCGTTGACCCCGACCACGCAGCCGGTTTCGGCCAGCACCTGGTCCTTGCTCTTGTTCTGGCGAATCATGTCCAGCGCATCGGCGGAACGATTGCCGAAAATCTTGAAGACGTTTTTGACTTCGATCTTGGCTGCGTTGCTCATTTGCTCACCTCATGCCGTGGCCGGCCGTAGGCCTGGGTAATGCGGTCGATGACCACAGCGAGAATCACGATCGCCAGACCGGCTTCAAGGCCACGTCCAACGTTGAGGGTCTGGATACCCACCAGCACGTCTTCACCCAGGCCACGGGCACCGATCATCGAGGCGATCACCACCATCGACAGGGCCATCATGGTGGTCTGGTTGATCCCGGCCATGATGCTCGGCAGGGCCAGTGGCAGTTGCACGCCAAACAGTTGTTGCCAGCGGTTGGCACCGAAAGCGTTGATCGCTTCCATCACTTCGCCGTCAACCTGGCGGATCCCCAGGTCGGTCAGGCGGATCAGCGGTGGTGCGGCGTAGATCACGGTGGCGAAAATCGCCGGCACCTTGCCCAGGCCGAACAGCATCAGCACCGGGATCAGGTACACGAAGCTGGGCATGGTCTGCATGATGTCCAGCAGCGGCATCAGCACCGAACGCAGGCGATTGCTGCGGGCCGAGAGAATCCCCAGGGGAATGCCGATCAGCACCGAAATGACCGTGGCCACCATCATCAGCGCCAGGGTCTGCATCAGCTTGTCCCACAGGCCAACGGCCCCCACCAGGAACAGCAAGCCGACGATCACTGCCGTGGTCAGCACTTTGCGGGTGGCGTGCCAGGCCACGCCCGCGACGATTGCCAGCATCAGCCACCAGGGAGCGGCGCGCAGCAGGCCTTCGAGGTTGACGATAGCCCAGAGCAGGGTGTCGGAGATCTGCCGGAACACATCACCGTAGTTGGTCACCAGCGAATCGACCCAACTGTTGACCCAGTCGGCGATGGAGAAGGTAAAGCTTTCAGGAAACATAAGAGACTCTCAATCAAGGGGTTGTGATCAAGCGTCCGACTGCCCTTGCAGACAGCCGGAAAGGCTCGAACTACAAGGCCGCGTCGATTTTCTTGGCAGCGTCTTCACTGACCCAGGCGTGCCAGACTTCAGGATGTTCCTTCAGGAAGATCTTCGCCAGTTTTGGCGACTCGATCCGCTCTTTGGTCATGCGGGCCAGGTTCTGGTTCAGCAGGTCGATCGGCAGATTGACCTTCTCCAGCACGGCCACCAGCTCTGGCGCTTGTTCGTGGAAGGTCTTGGACAGGCCGACCTTGATGTTCACGGACTTGTCCACACCGGGCTTCTCTTCCAGTTTCACCAGGTCGACCTGGCCCATCAGCGGGGTTGGCGACCAGTAGTAGAACAGGATCGGCTCGCCACGCTTGTAGCTCGACAACACCGCGGCATCCAGGGCCGGGCCGGTGCCCGGACGGAAGTTGGTGTAGCTGCTTTCCAGGCCGTAGCTCTTGAGCATTTCGCTGTTGTCCAGCTCACAGGTCCAGCCGGCCGGGCAGTTGTAGAAACGGCCCTTGCTCGGTTCTTCCTGATCCTTGAACACGCTGGCGTACTTGGCCAGGTCGGCGATGGCCTTGAGGTCCGGCGCCTTGGCTTCCAGCTTGCGCTTGGCATCGCCTTCGATCACGTAGCGCGGCACGTACCAGCCTTCAATGGCGCCGACCACCGGGGCGCCGACACCGACGACCTTGCCGGCCTTCTCGGCCTTGTTCCAGACTTCGCTGCGGCCTACCCACTCCTCGGCGAAGACTTGAATATCGTTGCTGCTCAGGGCGTTTTCCATGGTGATGGAATTGCCTGGCAGGCTGTCTGTCTTGCAGTCGTAACCTTTCTCCAGCACCACCTGCATCACGTCGGTCAGCAGCATGCCGCTTTCCCAGTTCAGCCCGGCGAATTTCACTGGCTTGCCCGATTCACACCAGCCGGCCGCCTGGGAGGCACCAGCACTGGCCGTCAGGCCCACAGCAATCAAAGTGCCCAGCAGAGTCTTGTTGATTTTCATTGTGTGACGCTCCTAATCAGGAATTGGCTTACGGCAGTCAAGAGGCATCCAGTCCTGTCCACGTCCAATTGAGCTTCACCGCTGTCACGCGGCTGACTCCACTCAGCTTTTTATTCGATGACCGCGTTCATCCACGGTTTTCAGCCTGCACAAGCAATCTCTGCCGGCCTCTAACAACTGTAGGAGCTGGCCCGCCGGCCGGCTCCTACGGGGCGTGCGTTACTGGCCGGTGATCATCGGCAGGTTCAGGCCCTGTTCTTTGGCGCAGTCGATCGCGATCTGGTAACCGGCGTCGGCGTGGCGCATGACGCCAGTGGCCGGGTCGTTGTGCAGGACACGGGCGATACGCTCAGCCGCTTCGTCGGTACCGTCGCACACGATCACCATGCCCGAGTGCTGGGAGAAGCCCATGCCGACGCCGCCGCCGTGGTGCAGGGAGACCCAGGTCGCGCCGCTCGCGGTGTTGAGCAGGGCGTTGAGCAGTGGCCAGTCGGACACGGCATCGGAACCGTCCTGCATCGATTCGGTTTCGCGGTTCGGGCTCGACACCGAACCGGAGTCCAGGTGGTCGCGGCCGATCACGATCGGTGCCGACAGCTCGCCGCTGCGCACCATTTCGTTGAACGCCAGGCCCAGCTTGGCGCGCAGGCCCAGGCCAACCCAGCAGATACGTGCCGGCAGACCCTGAAAGCTGATGCGCTCGCGCGCCATGTCCAGCCAGTTGTGCAGGTGGGCGTCGTCCGGGATCAGTTCCTTGACCTTGGCGTCGGTCTTGTAGATGTCTTCAGCATTGCCCGACAGTGCAGCCCAACGGAACGGGCCGATGCCACGGCAGAACAGTGGACGGATGTAGGCCGGTACGAAGCCGGGGAAGTCGAAGGCGTTTTCCACGCCTTCTTCTTGCGCCATCTGACGGATGTTGTTGCCGTAGTCGAAGGTAGGAATGCCCATTTTCTGGAAGTCGAGCATCGCCTTGACGTGCACCGCCATCGATTGCTTGGCGGCTTTGACCACGGCAGCCGGCTCGGTCTTGGCACGGGCGCGGTACTCTTCCCAGGTCCAGCCGGCCGGCAGGTAGCCGTTCAGCGGGTCGTGGGCGCTGGTCTGGTCGGTGACCATGTCCGGGCGTACGCCACGCTTGACCAGTTCCGGCAGAATTTCTGCTGCGTTGCCCAGCAGCGCGATGGAAATCGCCTTGCCTTCCTTGGTGTATTTTTCGATGCGGGCCAGCGCGTCGTCGAGGTCGGTGGCCTGCTCATCGACATAACGGCTGTTCAGGCGGAAGTCGATGCTCACTTGCTGGCATTCGATGTTCAGCGAGCAGGCGCCGGCCAGGGTTGCAGCCAGAGGCTGGGCGCCACCCATGCCGCCCAGGCCTGCGGTCAGCACCCAACGGCCTTTGAGGTCATCGTTGTAGTGTTGGCGACCGGCTTCGACGAAGGTTTCGTAGGTGCCTTGGACGATGCCCTGGCTGCCGATGTAGATCCAGCTGCCGGCGGTCATCTGGCCGTACATGGCCAGGCCCTTGGCGTCCAGTTCGTTGAAGTGTTCCCAACTGGCCCAGTGTGGCACCAGGTTGGAGTTGGCGATCAGGACGCGCGGGGCGTTGGCGTGGGTCTTGAACACGCCGACCGGCTTGCCGGATTGCACCAGCAGGGTCTCGTCGTCGTTCAGGTTGGTCAGGCTTTCGACGATCTTGTCGTAGCATTCCCAGTTACGCGCTGCGCGACCGATACCGCCGTAAACCACCAGTTCTTTAGGGTTCTCGGCAACTTCCGGGTCGAGGTTGTTCATCAACATGCGCAGCGGCGCTTCGGTCAGCCAGCTCTTGGCGGTGAGCGTGTTACCGCGGGCAGCGCGGATTTCGACGTCACGGTATTTCGTAGGCTTATTCTCGGTCACGAACAGAACTCCTCAGCAATCAATCCAAACCAACCCAGGCGGCGGGCGAGCAAGCCGGCGAACAACGATGCACACCAGCGAATCAGTGGACGATGGTCGAGTCTCCGTGACTCATACGCATACGTCTTTACTTGTACATACAAGCATATGCAATCGAGCGGCCAACTTGCTGGATAAGCGCTCAACAAAGTCTTGGGACTGGCGCAAAAGCCCTAGGGACAAGGGTTTGCCGGCTGATAATTTTTTCCGCTGGATTGTGTGTGAGGGTCAGCTAGCTGTTACTTGCGCCGGGGTTTGCCTTGAACTGGGGCGTTCGGTAACAAAAGGGTGCGCGCGGGGAAACGCTTGCGCCGGGCAAAAAAAATCGCGGGCAAACCTCGCTCCGGCAGGAGCAGGCTTGCCCGCGACGGGGCGAACGCGCGGTCAGCTCAGCATGCGCTCAACTCAATCACGCAGCAGGCACCGTTACTGGCGACTTCCAGCATTTGGTTGTTAGCGTCCAGTTGCAGGCAGTCATGCCGCCCCAGTTGCTGGAAGTTGTCACCGAGTTGCACCTGCAACTGCTCGGTAACACTGAACACCAGTACGCAGTGGGCCGCGGTAAAGAACCGTTGCTCGCCCGCCAGCCATTGCAGGCGGGCGCTGTAGCGCTGCGGCGAGTAGATCAGGTTGAAGTCGCGGATCGCGCCACCGAGCAGGGTGCAGGACACCTGGCTCTCGCCGCTGAAGGCAAAAGGGTCCAGCGGTAACAGTGGGCGTGTGTCCTGACCGTCGACGGTCAAGCACATGCCCGCACCTTGCAGCACGGTGATCACCCGCTGGTAACCGGCGAAGGTGGAGAAACCGCCCGACTCGCCGATGTCGGCAATCGACAGGCGCCAGCCGAAGCCGTCGAGGCCGGTGCCGGCATCGCGGGTGATTTCTTCGGTGCTACCGCCGCCGTTCTTCCACGGCATGCGCGGATAGTCGGCCGCGCGCAAGACCTTCAACTGACTCATGGGTGCCTCGTGTCTTATTTATGAAACCGCCCTTCCAGGCGATGGCGGGAACCGGGGTGAATCAGGCGAGCGGCGGTCACCGGCTGGCGGCCCGACCAGGTGCGGCGACGAATCAGCAGGCAGGGCTCGCCCTTTTCGATTTGCAGCAACTTGCATTCGCTGGACTCGGCCAGGATCGCCTCGACCACATGCTCGCCCTCGGTCAGGGGCGCCACCTGGTTCAGATAGGCGTACGGCGTTTGTTGGGTGAAGTCTTGCTTGAGGTAATCCGGCGCCACCAGGGCGTTCACAAAACGATCCTCGATCTGCACCGGAATATCGTTCTCGAAATGCACGATCAGCGAGTGGAAGACCTTCTGCCCTTCGCGCATGTCCAGCGCCAGCGCACGCTCGGAACCGGCAGCCTCTTCTTCCAGGGTGATCACCTTGCAGGTGTGGCGGTGGCCACGGGAGGCGATTTCATCGGCAATGTTGTGCACTTCAAACAGAGCTGACTGGCTCTTGGGTTCGGCGACAAAGGTGCCGACGCCCTGCATGCGCACCAACAGGCCGTCGGCCGTCATCTCGCGCAGGGCGCGATTGATGGTCATGCGGCTGAAACCCAACTGGCTGACCAGCTCGCTTTCCGACGGCACACGGTAGTGCGGCGGCCAGTTTCCACTGTCGATCTGCTGGGTGATCATCTGTTTGACGCGTGCGTACAAGGGCGCCGGACTGTCGCCCAGGTTGGCACTCAGCGTCGATACTGCAGGCGGAGTCGGCACAGGAAATCCTTGTTGATGGCTGAAAGTCACTAGCTTGCCGGAGTTTACCGAGCAGGCAAACGTCTGTATATGTATATACAAATAACACACGATGGGGTGCTGAACCATGTCCGCCTTCTTTGCCGAGCGCGCGCTACTGCCTAACGGATGGGCCAACAATGTACGTCTTGAGGTCGGTGCCGATGGCCTGCTGACCCACATCCAGGCCGATGCAAGCGCGCAAGGCGCGGAGCAGGTGAGTGGCCCGCTGCTGCCGGGCATGCCCAACCTGCACTCCCACGCGTTCCAGCGGGCGATGGCCGGCCTGGCGGAAGTGGCGGGCAATCCGAACGACAGTTTCTGGACCTGGCGCGACCTGATGTATCGCCTCGTCGGAAAGATCAGCCCGCATCAGTTGGGCGTGATTGCTCGCCAGCTGTACATCGAAATGCTCAAGTGCGGCTACACCTCGGTCGCCGAATTCCACTATGTACACCATGACCACAACGGCCAGGCCTACGCCGACCCCGCCGAGCTGTCGCTGCAGATCAGCCAGGCTGCCAGCGCCGCCGGAATCGGCCTGACCCTGCTGCCGGTGCTGTACAGCCATTCCGGTTTTGGTGGCCTGGCGCCGAACGACGGCCAGCGCCGCTTCATCAACAGCACGCAAAACTACCTCGACTTGCAGGCGCGCTTGCAGCCGATCCTCGCGCAACAGCCGGCACAGCGCCTGGGTTTGTGTTTCCACTCGTTGCGCGCCGTGACACCGCAGCAGATCAGCGACGTACTGGCCGCCAGCGACCCGCAGTGCCCGGTGCATATCCACATCGCCGAACAGCAGAAAGAAGTCGACGACTGCCTGGCCTGGAGCGGTCGCCGGCCACTGCAATGGCTGTATGAAAACACCGAGGTCGATCAGCGCTGGTGCCTGGTACACGCGACCCACGCCAACCCGGAAGAAGTCAGTTTGATGGCGAACAGTCGCGCGATCGCCGGCCTGTGCCTGACCACCGAAGCCAACCTGGGTGATGGAATTTTTCCGGCCGTGGACTTCCTCGCCCAGGGCGGGCGCATGGGCATCGGCTCCGACAGCCACGTGTCGCTGAGTGTGGTCGAGGAATTACGCTGGCTGGAATACGGCCAGCGCCTGCGCGATCAACGCCGCAACCGCCTGTATGGCGCTGAGCAACCGATGGTTGGACGTACCCTGTACGACGCCGCGCTCGATGGCGGCGCACAGGCGCTGGGCCAACCGATTGGCGCCCTGGAGGTGGGTAAACGCGCCGACTGGCTGGTGCTCGACGGCAATGATCCGTACCTGGCGACTGCCAGTGGCGACGCCATCCTCAACCGCTGGCTGTTTGCCGGCGGCGACCGTCAGGTCCGCGATGTGCTGGTCAACGGCAAGTGGGTGGTGCGTGACGGCCATCATCCTGGCGAGGAAGAGAGCAGCCGGGCGTTCACCCAGGTGTTGCGCGACCTGCTGGGCTGATGCCTGCTCTTCTCTTGTCGGAGCAAGGCTTGCCCGCGCTGGCGTCTATAAGATCGTCATCGCCGGCAAGCCTGGCTTCTACGGTTACTTCGAGGTCTTGGCCATCTGCGTATCCGACACACGCCAGATCAGGCGAGTGGTGTCGTAGCCCTGCTGACGCGCCCGGCTCAGCAGTTCTTCGCGGGTCTCGTCATTGACTTGCGGCTTGCGCGACAGCAGCCAGAGGTAGCGGCGGTTGGGGTTACCGACAATCGCGCTCTGGTAGTCGTCGCTGACGTACAGCACCCAGTAATCGCCCTTGACCACCCCCGGCAACAGGCGGGTAAACCAGTTATCGAAATTCACCCACAGCTTGTCGGTCCTGCCCGGCACTTGCGGCGTGGCCGTGCCCCGGGCTTCTTCCCAGGTCCATTCAGGCGTCAGGCAGCGGTTGAGCACGTCCATGTCGCCATCGGGCCTGAGGGCATAGTGGGCTTCGGACTGGGCGCAGTTGCGCTGGAAGTACATCGGCATGCGCGCCAACTCGTACCATTTGCCCTGGTAACGCTTGAGGTTGACGTTATTGGCCGTTTTCGGTGCCAGCGAATCATCGCCAGAGGTGGCACAGCCGGCCAAGATCAGACCGGCTAAAAGAACTAATACAAACCGCATCATTATTTTTCTCCCGTGGGCGCTTGGCCCCGGTTTACTTCAGGCCTTGCCCGGAAAACATCAACACTTTGTCACCGGCAAATTGCACGCTGATAAAGCTGTTCTTGTCGCCCCAGGTGCAGCTGGACATCCCCAAGGCGCCGGAACAATCGGCAGGCTTGCCCAGCAAGGTTTCGACCTCGGCCTTGGGCATGCCCGCCGAGAGTTTCGAGTAGTTTTCCTGGTTGACCTTGCTGCAAGCGGCCAACAGCACGCAAAACGACAGCAAGGCGATAGATCGCAGCGACATGGTGAAACTCCTGGGAAGAGACGCTGGCATGGCTGCCAACCAGAAGCTTAGAAGAGAAAACCCCCATCTGGTTCCCAGCATGGCCGGGTATTTCTTGAACGGTCAGATCGGCAATCAACGCTTGAATCGGACACCTTTTTGCGCGCACGACATTTCGTCGCTTTTCGCCAAACCCGGCTCATCTTTGCCGCCGTCCTGTCGACATCGGGTAGATTCTGGAGGTGATCACCAGCCTCTCCCAGCAAACCAACCTGCTGGCGCTCAATGCCGCCATTGAGGCGGCGCGGGCCGGTGAAGCCGGACGGGGTTTTGCCGTGGTCGCCGACGAAGTGCGCAACCTGGCCCACCGCACCCAGGATTCGGCGCAGCAAGCGCAAAAGATGATCGAAGCGCTACAGGTGGGCGCCCGCGAAGCGGTGAGCATCATGACCGACAGCCAGCGCCAGAGCGAAAGCAGCGTCGGCATCGCCAACCAGGCCGGCGAACGGCTGGGCAGCGTGACTCAGCGCATCGGCGAAATCGACGGCATGAACCAGTCGGTGGCGACCGCAACCGAAGAGCAGACAGCGGTGGTCGAGTCGATCAACGTCGACATTACCGAGATCAACACCTTGAACCAGGAAGGGGTGAAAAACCTGCAATCGACCCTGCGCGCCTGCGCCGACCTGGAACAGCAGGCGGCGCGGTTGCAGCAGTTGGTGGGGAGTTTCCGGATCTAAGGCGCTCTCACCGACCTCATCGCGGGCTTGCCCGCGATGGCGGCATTAGCAACAACAAAGAGCTAGAAGCGCGACCCCGGCTGACGCAGAAACGCGACTTCCTCTGGCGTACTCTCACGCCCCAGGATCGCATTGCGATGGGGAAAGCGGCCAAACCGCGCGATGATCTGTTGATGCCGCTCGGCGTAATCGAGGTTGTCGGCAAACACCCCACGCTGTGCCTGCGGCTGCTCGTCCAGCAAGTGGGCAAAACGCGAAATCGCCTCGTTCTGCACCGCCAGGTGCTCGCAGTGCTCAAACACCAGGTAGATGAAGACACGCTGGATCGGCCGCAACTGCCGATCGAAATCCGCGGCAACGCCTTGCGCCACAAGCTGCTGGGCACGCCGGTCACCGGAAAATGCAGTGGGGGTATCGCGATAGATCATGCGCGGCAGTTGATCGAGCAACAACACCAGGGCCAGCCAACCTTCGGGACGTTGCGCCCACTCGGTCAATCCGCCGGCCAGTGCCTGGTCCACCAGGAGCGCAAAACGCTCACGCGCTTCACGGTCCTGGCTGTCACGCTTGCCGAACCACAGACCGCCCTGCTGCGCCGCCACTTCGTTGGGGTCATCGGCTGTACCGAACCACCATTGGAGCAACGGCTGCCAGGGCGCGGTCATGGTTTATTCCTTGTGGTAAGCCGTGGCGCGCTCGACTTCTTCTTTCGAGCCCAGGAACACCGCTACGCGCTGGTGCAGGCCTTCTGGCTGGATGTCGAGGATGCGCTGGTGACCGTCGGTGGACGCACCGCCCGCCTGTTCCACCAGGAACGACATCGGGTTGGCTTCGTACATCAGACGCAGCTTGCCCGGCTTGGACGGCTCGCGGCTGTCGCGCGGGTACATGAACAGACCGCCACGGGTCAGGATGCGGTGTACGTCCGCGACCATCGCGGCCACCCAACGCATGTTGTAGTTCTTTTTCAGCGGGCCTTCTTCACCCGCCAGCAACTCTTGCACGTAACGTTGCACCGGCGCTTCCCAGTGACGCTGGTTGGACATGTTGATGGCGAATTCCTGGGTGGACGCAGGAATGGTGATGTCTTCGTGGGTCAGGACGAAGCTGCCCATTTCGCGGTCCAGGGTGAAGCCCTTGACGCCGTCGCCCAGGGTCAGAACCAGCATGGTCTGAGGACCATAGATGGCATAACCGGCAGCGACCTGCTGGGTGCCTGGCTGCAGGAAGGCTTTTTCGTTCAGCGGTTCGTTCTGGGTCAGGTACTCGTTCGGGCAACGCAGTACCGAGAAGATCGTGCCGACCGGGGCGTTGATATCGATGTTCGACGAACCGTCCAGTGGGTCGAATACCAGCAGGTAGGCGCCTTTCGGGTATTTACCCGGGATCTGGTAGGCATTGTCCATTTCTTCGGACGCCATGCCGGCCAGGTGACCGCCCCACTCGTTGGCTTCGAGCAGGATTTCGTTGGAGATCACGTCGAGCTTCTTCTGCACTTCGCCTTGCACGTTTTCAGTGCCCATGCTGCCCAGAACACCGCCCAGGGCGCCTTTGGAGACGGCGTGGCTGATTTCCTTGCACGCTCGCGCCACTACTTCGATCAGGAAACGCAGATCGGCAGGAGTGTTGTTGCTACGGGTCTGCTCGATCAAATAGCGACTCAGGGTAACGCGGGACATGTAAGGCTCCGGAGAAGTGGGGGCTAAAAACCCGCGCAGTTTAACGCGAGTCGTTACGCAATTGCTCTTATCAGACGAGATTCGCCTGACAGAGTTCATGCGCCGGGTTGAGCGTAGTCGCAAAACCGCACAGTCGGATCAGGGTTTGACCGCCGGTTTGCGCAACAAACTGAAGGCCATGGCCGCCAGGAACAGCACGCTGAGCACCAGTACAGCCCACAGGCCAAGCTTCTTCCAGTCGGCGCCCTGGGTCAGCGGCGGCGCCACGACCGGCGAGGTCACCAGCGTGCCCTCCTCGACCCGGGCCTGGCCGAGGTTCTCCAGGCGTTTGGCGCTGATGTCCGGAATCAGGGTGGCCAATGGCAGGCTCGCGGTTTTTGCGCTGGTGCTGCCCAGCGCCAGGCGGTAAGGCCCGGCCCCCCGGGCGAGGAACACCAACTGGGTCGCGCGCACCGCATACCGCACGCTGGGCGCCTCGGTGCCCAGGCCACCACCGCGGTCATCGACGGTGAGTTTCAACTGCTGCACCACTTGCCCCGGCAGCTGCAATTGGTCTTGCAGCACCTCCTGACCGTTCTGGGTCAGGCGGTAGAGCAAACCGCTGCTCAAGGTCTGCCAGGGCAGGCTGCTGTCGCGACGCCCGGCCAGCGTCACCGGCGCCAGGCTGTTGGCCTCGGTCAATTGCACCTGCAGGCGCTCGACACGCAGGCCCATCGGCAACTGCCAGGTGTATTCGCCGGACGGCATACGACTGCCGGCCACCGGCTCGGACCACGCCAGGGGGTGCGCCGGGCTGCTGGTGAGGCTCTGCAACTGCGCCGAGGTCAGCACCGGGGCCGCCTGCGGGGTTTGCCACAGCAGGCGCAGGTAACGCGCACGCTGCCCCGGCAGCGCGACTTCATGCTGCTCGACCCGATCGTCGGCAAACGACAGGCGCGCCACCTGCCCTTCGCCCCAGGCCTGCCAATGCTGCAAATCGTCACTGGCTTCGATGCTGAATCGCTGGAAACCGTCCTGCTCGCTGGACCAGTCGAGGATCAATTGCTGCAACGGCGCCTTGATTGCACTGGCATCCAGCAGCCAGCCACGGCGCACTTCCTCCCCAGCCTCCAGTTGGCTGGACGGCTGCACCTGCACCAGGGTGCCGGCGGCATTGGACTGAACACGCACGTTCGGCACCGCCGAGCCGGCATCGGCCGAGTCGTACAGCGGGAACCCCTTGACCTCATGCAGTTGCAGGCGCTCACCACTGGGCGCTTGCTCGCGCGCCAGCGAATAGGCCTGCGCTTCTCCGGCGGCGTTGAACACCCGCACGTCCGCCAGATCGGTCTGCCGGGCATGCAGTTGCACCGCCAGGGGCAAATCGAGGCGGTACCAGGGGCCTTCGCCGCTGAGGGTCAGCGGCACTTGGGTGGCGAAGTTCGCCGCGGTTTCCCCGGCCTGCGCCGACAGCGCCAGGCAGCAGCCCAGCACAGCCAGCCAGCGCGGGCTCAACATCATGTTCAAGGCGACACTCCTTCAGATTCATTGGCCGCTTCATGCGGCTCAGGCGCAGCTTCGACACGTTTGGGCGGCAACGGCGCGAAGTAGCCGACCACCAGCAGCAGTACACCAACGCCGATGAACGACACGATGCGCGCCAGCCCACCGCGGTTGCTCAGCTCGACAAAGACCAGTTTGGCCACCACCAGCGCGATCAGCGCCGCGCCCACCAGCCAGACTTCCCGACGTTTGCGCAGATGCCCGCCGATCATCAGGCCCAGGGCGATCACGGTCCAGACCAGCGACAGGCTGGCCTGCACCAGCATCGACCCCAGCAACGCCTCCAGCTCGTACGGCACGCCACCGAAATGGTGGGCACTGCGCATCACCACGGCGGTGAAGAATGCGAACAACGACACCCCAACCACCCCTTCGCTGGCGAGCCCGGCGTGTTCAAAGCGAAACGCCAGTTGGCCCTGGGCACTGCGTGACCACACATACACACCGAACAAGGCAAACAGCAGGCCGATATCCAAGGGGTTGAGCAGTGGCAGGTACGGCAACGGCTCGGCGTTGCCAGCGCTGACCGTGTTGGCCAACCAGAACCAGCCCAGCATCAGCACCGCCAAGGGCAGCGCGGCGTACAGACGGTACTCGCGGGCATAGGCCGAGACCGGCCACGGCCAGGCACGCGGCGCGGCCATCAGCACCAGGTACAGGCTCGGCAGAATCGCCCAACCCAGCCAGCGCCAGGCGTTGTACTGCTCCGAAAGCACCAGCAGGCCGTAGCGCAACTCCAGCGCCAACACCCCGATCAACAGCCAGCAGCCCAGCGCATGGGCCACGCTGGCGACCTGCTTGGCAAGCATCGGCGCCAGGCGTCGCAACGCGACGAAATGCACGGCGAACACCGCCACCCACGCCAGCCAGCCAAAATCCGCCGCCGGGTGATAGCGCCCATGGGACGCCGCCCACAGCACCAGGGTGGCCGCCGGGATCAACAAGGTGCACAGCCCGCCCAGGGCCGACCAGTTCAGGCGCAAGGCCAGCCATGCCCACAGCGCCACACTCAACGCGGCACCGCCCAGCAGCAGCGCACCCGCCAACTGCACTGGCGCAAAACGCAGCACTTCGCTCACCAGGGCCAATGCCCACCAGGCCGCGCCCCAGGCCAGCAGCAATGCGGACATGCGCCGCAGGCTCAACGCGT
Source organism: Pseudomonas sp. RA_35y_Pfl2_P32 (assembly GCF_963970735.1). Taxonomy (NCBI): domain Bacteria; kingdom Pseudomonadati; phylum Pseudomonadota; class Gammaproteobacteria; order Pseudomonadales; family Pseudomonadaceae; genus Pseudomonas; species Pseudomonas sp. RA_35y_Pfl2_P32. Next base: position 165,334 of record NZ_CAXAQF010000006.1, on the reverse strand, counting down.
CAAAGGCACTGGCAGGGCTGCCCGCCTGCAAGCGCCAGGCCCCGACCATGGCCGCCAGCCCCAGCACCATTGGCGTCCAGAACCCGCCATGGGCCAGTGGCCGCAGGCCTTCGGGGTCCAGCAGGTCCTGGCCGGCGATCAGGAACGCCGCGCCACCGAGCAGTTGCACGGCAAACGCGGTGAACAGGAAGGTGCGTGATGGCAGACGCAGGCCGACGAACAAGGTCGCCAATCCCGCCAGGGCCCAACTGATTGCCGTGCCCTGGGTAAAGAAAAACAGCGGTGCCAACAGATAAAGGAACGTCAGGCCGGCGCAGGCCAGAGCCGGCAAGCCCTGGCGTTCCCAGGCCTGGGTCTGCTCTGGCGTTGCCTGGCGTAGTTGAGCGAAGGTGAACAACAACGCCAGGCCGAGCATCAAGGCGCCCAGTGGCGCCCCCTCGATCAGGCTGGTATCGCCGACATCCAGTTCACTGAGGAACGCCAGCGCCGAGCCCAGTTGCAGCAGCAGGGCAAAGGCCCGGGCCAGCGGCCGCTGCTGGCGCAAGCCGAGCCAGTAGATGCCCGCGCCTTCGACGGCCCAGGCGGCGGCCGTCCAGCGTGCATCCAGGCCCAGGGGAATCGCCAGGCTGGTAAAGATCACCCCCAGCGCCAGGCACGTCTCACCCAGCAACAGCGCGCGACCGGTACTGAGGACACGAGCCAGGCCCATATAGATAAAGCCCAGCAGCAGCGCACTGAAGGCGGCCGCGAACTCCAGGTGATGAACCACCGCGAACTGCAGGCCAAAGCCCACCAGCGGCGGGCCGAACAGCATCGTGCCGTCGACGTAGTCGCCCTTGCGCGTCGACCAGTGCAGCAATACTTCGCGGTTGCCATCCACGGGGGCGTCGCTCATTTCCAGCAGTGTGCGCCGAGCGAACAACAGGCCGATGGCCAGGTACATCAGGAAGAACAGAATCAGGAACGGCTCGGTGCTCCACAGCAGTTCCGGGGTATAGGAGCGCAAGCCCCAGGCCAGGCCGATGCTAAAGGTGCCGACGAAACCAATCAGGTTCAGCAGGCGCCAGGCCTTGAACCAGGCGATGCCGAAAATGCCGGCGTTGAGCAGGGCGAAGTAACTGAACAACGCGACGTGGTTACCCGCGCCAGTGGAGGTCAGGATGGGCGCGGCGAATCCGCCCAATGCCGCGGCGCAGGCCAGGGCCAGGGAGTCCTGGGTGATCGCCAGGATCGCCGAAAACACCGTCACCGCCACCATCAGGCCGAGGGCCGCCGTTGGGTCGAGCAAGGGGTGCAAGCGCATGGCGGCGAACACCGTCAGGTACAGCACGGCAATCCCGGTGCCCTGGAGGATCAACGCGTACTGGGTGTTGCGCAGCCGCAGCCACCACCCCAGGCCCAGCAAGGCCAGGGCCGCCGCCGCAACGCCGGCATAGCGCAGCTCGATCGGCACCACCATGCCTTCGGTGGCATAACGCAACAAAAACGCCAGGCCGAAGAACAACAGCACCACGCCCACCCGCAGCACCGTATTGCCGCCAAACAGCCAGTCACGCGCACCGGTGAGGGCGCGCTCGAACAGGCTGGGGGCACGGGGTTGGGCCGGGATCCGGGGGACAAAGGATGGCTCAGGCTGTGGCGTCCACAGGTCGACCGGAGCAGGCTCGACACGGGTTTGGGCCAGGCTGATTTCAGGCGGTAGCTCCCAGACCAGCTCGGCCGCGATGGATAGCACCGCAGGCGCTGGCGCCTGCGCCGGGACAGTCTCGGAATGGGGGAGTGGCCCGGCAAGAGCGCCGCTGCCCTCCAGCGAGGCCAGGCGCTGCTCCACCGCGCCCAAGGCCGCCTGGGCCAGCTTCAATTCTCGCCCCTGCTGCACAGCCTGCGCATTCAAGCGTTGCAGCGCCAACGCCTGGCCGGCACCCAACCCGATCAGCGCACCGATGAAGGCGTCGCTGAACGACTCATCAAGCAGCCAGCCGAGCACCAGCCCAATCAGCATGAACATCCATTGCATGGTCGATATCCCTTCGCGTAGGCACTGCCGCACATTGCGATCTTGCCCATTGCACCAGTATATCGATCGCCCCCGCCCGAACTACGAGACTTTTCTTGCCCCCCCCTACTCCAGGGCCTTCCAGATATCCGTGGCGTACTCACGAATGGTCCGGTCAGAGGAGAACCAGCCCATCCGCGAGCTGTTGAGCACCGCTGAACGCCACCACTCCTTGGCGTCGCGCCAAAGGGCATCGACGCGCATCTGCGCGGCCCAGTAGGAGTCGAAGTCGGCACAGACCAGGAAGCGGTCGTATTCGATCAAGGAGTCGATCAGGCCGGTGTAGCGCGCGGGATCATCCGGCGAGAAGACCCCGCTGCGAATCGCCTGCAAGACATCGTTGAGCCGGTGGGACGCGGCGATATCCGGGGCGGCGTGGAACTCGTGGTTCTGCTTGCGCGCCTCGACCTGTTGGGCGCTCAGGCCAAAGATGAACATGTGCTCGGCGCCGATGCGCTCGGACATTTCCACGTTGGCCCCGTCCAGGGTGCCAATGGTCAGGGCGCCATTGAGGCCGAACTTCATGTTGCTGGTGCCGGACGCCTCGAAGCCGGCGGTGGAGATCTGCTCCGACAGGTCGGCCGCCGGAATGATGCTTTCGGCCAGGCTGACGTTGTAGTTGGGCAGGAACACCACTTTCAGCAGGCCGCGCACGGTTGGGTCGTTGTTCACCGTACGGGCGATGTCGTTGGTCAGCTTGATGATCAGCTTGGCCTGGTGATAACTGGCCGCCGCCTTGCCGGCGAAGATCTTCACCCGCGGCACCCAGTCGGTCTCAGGCTCGGCGCGAATCGCCTGGTACAGCGCCACCGTGTGCAACAGGTTGAGCAACTGGCGCTTGTACTCATGGATGCGCTTGACCTGCACGTCGAACAGCGCCGCCGGGTTGACCGCGATCCCCAGGCGTTCGTGAATCAGATAGGCCAGGGCTTTCTTGCTGTGCAGGCGCTGCTCGGCGAACTGCTTGCGAAATGCCGCCTTCTCGGCAAACGGCTCCAGGCCCTGCAACAGCTGTTCGGGGTTATCCAGCAGTTCCGGCCCCAGGGCATCGACCATCATCGAGGTCAGTTCCGGGTTGGCCTGGTACAGCCAGCGGCGGAAGGTGATGCCGTTGGTCTTGTTGTTGATCCGCTCGGGGTACAGCTTGTGCAACTCGGAAAACACCGTGCTGCGCATCAGTTGGGTGTGCAGGCCGGACACGCCGTTGACGCTGTGGGAGCCGAGGAACGCCAGGTTGCCCATGCGCACCCGACGGCCGTTGTCTTCCTCGATCAACGACACCGCGCGTAGCACGTCGAAGTCGTGGATGCCCTTGGCCCGCAACGAGTCGATGTGCTGGGCGTTGATCAGGTAGATGATCTGCATGTGCCGCGGCAGCATCCGCTCCATCAGCCCAACCGGCCAGGTTTCCAGCGCTTCGGGCAACAGCGTGTGGTTGGTGTAGGACAGGGTGTCGACCGTGACCTGCCAGGCCGCGTCCCACTCCACGTCATAGACGTCGACCAGTTGGCGCATCAGCTCGGCCACGGCAATCGAGGGGTGCGTGTCGTTGAGCTGGATCGCCGCGTGATCGCCCAGGGTCAGCACCGAACTGTGCATGTTGCGATGGCGCCTGAGCAGGTCCTGCAGGGACGCGGCGACAAAGAAGTACTCCTGGCGCAGGCGCAGTTCCTGCCCCGCTTCGGTGCTGTCGGCCGGGTAAAGCACCCGCGAGATGCTTTCGGCGCGAGCCACTTCGGCGACTGCGCCCAAGTGGTCACCGGCGTTGAAGCGCTCCAGGTGCAGGTCCTCCATGGCCCGTGCCCGCCACAGGCGCAAGGTGTTGACGCTGGCTCCGCGCCAGCCGACCACCGGCGTGTCGTACGCCACCGCGCGTACCGTTTCCGATGGCGTCCAGACTTGCTTGCTCTTGCCACCGGCATCGATGAGGGTCTCGACGCTGCCGCCAAAACCGATCGGGTAGATCACCTCCGGCCGCTCGAACTCCCAGGGGTTGCCGAAATCCAGCCAGTGCTCGGTCTGCTCCTGTTGCCAGCCGTCGACAATCGCCTGGCGGAACAAGCCGTGTTCATAACGAATGCCGTAGCCATGCCCGGCAATGCCCAGGGTCGACATGCTTTCCATGAAACACGCGGCCAGGCGGCCGAGGCCACCGTTGCCCAGGGCGGCGTCCGGTTCCAGCAGGCGGATACGCTCCAGGTCGACCCCCAGCTCGGTCAGGGCCTCGCGAGCCACGTCCAGCAGGCCCAGGTTACTCAGGCTGTCGTAGAGCAGGCGGCCGATGAGGAATTCCAGCGACAGGTAGTACACCCGCTTCTGGCCTTTGCGGTAGATCTGCCGCGTATGGTCCATCCAGTGCTCGACCATGTGATCGCGCGCTGCCAGTGCAATGGCCTCGAACCAGTCATGGTCGAAGGCGTGATCCGGATCCTTGCCAACGGCGTAGGTGAGTTTGGTCAGGACGGCTTCGCGAAATGCGGCCACCTCAGCTTCGCGAACAAGTGGTTCTTGAGTCATCGATAGGGCCTCGGGCGAGCATGGAATTGACTGAGCCTAGACGGTCTGACAAACGGCGCAGGCGCTGGTTCGGGTGTTAGACGCAATGAGCTGAATTCAGCAGTTCTGGGGCAAAAGGATGCAGGGGGCGTGCCGGAATCTTGAAAAAGTTGTTCAAAAAACCACCAATCCCGTATCATCGCGCGCCCGGATACAACGCTCCCCCTTGGAACCCTGATGAAGCCTCAACTGATCGCCGCCGCGGAACTCGACCGTCTCGAAACCTGGCAGAAATACTCCAGCCATATGTGCGGCGGCTGCGTGTCCAGCTGCTGCACGCTGCCCGTGGAGGTCAAGATCAAGGATCTGATCCGCATCGGCATCGTCGATGAGTTCGAACGCGGCGACCCACCGAAGAACATCGCCAAGCGCCTGCAAAAGGAAGGGATCGTCGAGCGTTACAACCAGAAATCGGAAATCTTCACGCTCCAGCGCATGAGCAACAACGATTGCCTGTACCTGGATCGTAAGAGCCGTTTCTGCACTATTTATGACAAGCGCCCGGATACCTGTCGCAATCACCCCAAGATCGGCCCACGGCCGGGCTACTGCGCCTACAAGCCCAAGGAAGTGGTACGCGATACCCAACGGCGGACGCTGGACAAGTTCTGATCTGCAATCTCATTGCCTGATCTGGCCTCATCGCGAGCAAGCTCGCTCCCACAGATCGAGTGAGCACCCTAGAGCCCTGTGGGAGTGAGCTTGCTCCGGGCGGCGTTCCGACGATAGGTCCCGCTCAAACAACAGGTAAATCCCGGACAAACAAAAACGCCCCCGACCTTGCGGTCGGGGGCGTTTTTTTGCCCGCTAACTAAGTGACTTAGTTATTGGACTTCTTGGCAGCGCGGGTACGCTCGCTTTCGCCCAGGATCTTCTTGCGAAGACGGATGGACTTAGGCGTGACTTCACACAGCTCGTCTTCTTGTACGAATTCCAGAGCTTGCTCCAGAGTGAAACGTACAGGCGGAACCAGAGCGATGGTTTCGTCTTTACCCGAAGCACGCATGTTGTCGAGCTTCTTGCCTTTAGTCGGGTTAACACCCAGGTCGTTGTCGCGGCTGTTCAAGCCAACGATTTGACCTTCATAGATGTCCTGGCCGTGTTCGATGAACAGCTTGCCACGCGACTGCAGGGTTTCCAGCGAGTAGGTCAGTGCCTTACCGGTAGCAACCGATACCAGCACGCCGTTCTGACGGCCGGACATGTCGCCGGACTTCATCACGTCGTAACGGTCGAAGATCGAGGTCAGGATGCCTGCACCGGAGGTCAGGGTCAGGAACTCGTTACGGAAACCGATCAGGCCACGGGCCGGGATGTTGTACTCAAGGCGCACACGGCCCTTGCCATCCGGAACCATGTTGGTCAGGTCGCCTTTACGGATACCGATCTGTTCCATGATCGAACCTTGCGATTCTTCTGGCAGGTCGATGGTCACGTTTTCGTACGGTTCGTGCTTGACGCCGTCAACCATGCGGATGATCACTTCCGGACGACCAACACCCATTTCGAAGCCTTCGCGACGCATGGTTTCGATCAGTACCGAGAGGTGCAGCTCACCACGGCCGGAGACTTTGAACTTGTCAGCCGAGTCGCCTTCTTCAACGCGCAGAGCAACGTTGTACAGCAGCTCTTTGTCCAGACGTTCCTTGATGTTACGGCTGGTCACGAACTTGCCTTCTTTACCGCAGAAAGGCGAGTCGTTTACCTGGAAGGTCATGGAAACGGTTGGTTCGTCAACGGTCAGCGGAGTCATCGCTTCGACGTTCAGTGGGTCGCACAGAGTGTCGGAGATGAACAGCTGGTCGAAGCCGCTGATGCAGACGATGTCGCCGGCAGCTGCTTCTTCAACGTCGATGCGGTGCAGGCCGTGGTGACCCATCAGCTTCAGGATACGACCGTTACGCTTCTTGCCGTCGGCGTCGATAGCCACGACCGGAGTGTTCGGCTTGACGCGACCACGAGCGATACGGCCAACGCCGATAACACCCAGGAAGCTGTTGTAGTCCAGAGCGGAGATCTGCATCTGGAACGGACCGTCACGGTCGACTTTCGGCGCAGGTACGTTGTCGACGATCGACTGGTACAGCGGGGTCATGTCTTCAGCCATGTCGGTGTGGTCCAGACCTGCAATGCCGTTCAGGGCAGAGGCGTAAACCACTTTGAAGTCCAGCTGTTCTTCGGTAGCACCCAGGTTGTCGAACAGGTCGAAGATCTGGTCCAGAACCCAGTCCGGACGCGCGCCTGGACGGTCAACCTTGTTGATCACCACGATTGGACGCAGGCCGGCTTCGAAAGCCTTCTTGGTCACGAAACGGGTTTGCGGCATAGGGCCGTCTTGAGCGTCAACCAGCAGCAGAACGGAGTCAACCATCGACATTACACGTTCAACTTCGCCGCCGAAGTCGGCGTGGCCCGGGGTGTCCACGATGTTGATGTGGTAGCCGTTCCAGTTGATGGCGGTGTTTTTCGCCAGAATGGTAATACCGCGCTCTTTCTCCTGGTCGTTGGAGTCCATCACGCGCTCGTCGTTGAGCTCGTTGCGCTCCAGGGTGCCGGATTGACGCAAGAGTTTGTCTACCAGGGTGGTCTTACCATGGTCAACGTGAGCAATGATGGCGATGTTGCGTAGATTTTCGATCACTTGTGTATCTCGATCAGAGGATTCGGTGTGCTGACAGGTCGTGGCAGCGATTTACAGTAGAGTCAGGCCTTGCCGTTACAGCTTGACGGCAGAGTCGGGGGGCCGGTGACGCAGGCCACAGGCAAACAGCCCCGGGCTCTTAGCTCGGTCGATAAACGCGCACATTGGCATGCCCCTCACTGAGCAAATGGTGGGCATGCAGGCGACTCATCACGCCTTTGTCGCAATACAGCAGGTACTGGCGAGTAGGGTCCAGTTCCTTGAAACGAGCGTTCAGTGCATAAAACGGCATCGTTTGTACCTCGACGCCAGCCAGGGCGAGCGGGTCGTCTTCAGCGGCATCCGGGTGACGGATGTCGATGACGATCTGACCGGCCAGCGCTTCGCTGACTTCTTCAATTTGCACGTCCTGGCCCAACTCGTCGATGACCCGATCGATCGGCACCAGTTTGGCGTTCTCGAGCGCACGCTCAAGGACGGCCATGTCGAATTCTTTCTCTTCATGCTCCACGCGTGGACGCTTGGCGTGGGTCTTGGGGTTCACCGAGATGACCCCGCAGTACTCCGGCATGTGCTTGGCGAAGTCGGCGGTGCCGATTTCGTTGGCCAGGTCGATGATGTCCTGCTTGTGACTGGCGATCAGCGGGCGCAACACCAGCTTCTCGGTCACGCAGTCGATCACCGACAGGTTCGGCAGCGTCTGGCTGGAAACCTGGGAGATCGCCTCACCGGTCACCAGCGCCTCGATGTCCAGTCGATCGGCGATTCTCGACGCAGCGCGCAACATCATACGCTTCAATACGACGCCCATATGACTGTTATCGACTTTGCCGAGAATTTCTCCCAGCACTTCCTCGAACGGCACACTGACAAATAACACGCGTTGCGAGCTGCCGTACTTCTTCCAGATGAAGTGCGCCACTTCCATCACGCCCAATTCGTGGGCACGCCCGCCGAGATTGAAGAAGCAGAAGTGCGCCATCAGCCCGCGGCGCATGATCTGGTAGGCCGCCACCGTGGAATCGAAACCGCCGGACATCAGGACCAGGGTCTGTTCCAGCGCGCCCAGCGGGTAGCCGCCGATGCTGTTGTGCTGGTTGTGGATCACAAACAACCGTTTGTCGCGAATTTCGATGCGGACTTCGATTTGCGGGTCTTTCAGGGAAATTCCGGCGGCACCGCACTGGCGACGCAGTTGGCTGCCGACGTATTTCTCGACATCCATGGAGCTGAATTCGTGCTTGCCGGCGCGCTTGCAGCGTACCGAAAAAATCTTCCCGGCCAGCGCCTCGCCAAAGTGCTGCTTGCACTTGGCGACCACGTCGTCGAAGTCACCCAGAGGGTACTCATCGACCTGCAGGAAATGCGCGATGCCCGGCATGCAGCTCAGGCGCTCGGTCATGTCCTTCAAGGCTTTGGGGTCAGTCAGCTGCGTTTCCAGCTCGAGGTTGTCCCACACACCGTTCACCACCACAGCCGGGTCCAGATCGCGGAGCACGGCACGGATGTTCTTGGCCAACTGACGGATGAAACGCATCCGTACCGGGCGGCTTTTGATGGTGATCTCGGGGAAGACTTTTACGATTAGTTTCATGAAAACAGCGCGCGCTGGGCCAGCCGAAAAAGGGGGGCGCGGATTATAGCGGAAATTGCTCAAGGTTTAACCAGTTAATGTGCAGAAGGTTTTCAATGCACCAAAACGGGTCATTTATGCTTTCTGGCGCTACATTAGAGGGCGCGCTTTTGCCCTTTTCAGCGCTTTGCACCTTTATAAGCGTGATATTGGGGCAAAAAACCCAACTCGGGGCACTGGCATGCAATTTGCTCCCTTGTGAGGCAGGTTGCCTTGGCAGAGTATTCGCGCCGGCATCACCCACATTCTAAGGGCATCCACTACTCAAGCCCGAAGCCACCCGGAGGACACTATGTCGAAGTCGGTTCAACTCATCAAAGATCATGACGTCAAATGGATTGATCTGCGCTTCACAGATACCAAGGGCACTCAGCACCACGTGACCATGCCGGCTCGCGACGCGCTGGATGATGCTTTCTTCGAAGAAGGCAAAATGTTCGACGGTTCCTCCATCGCTGGCTGGAAAGGCATCGAAGCTTCCGACATGATCCTGATGCCGGACGACAGCACCGCTGTCCTCGATCCGTTCACCGAAGACCCAACCCTGATCATCGTCTGCAACGTGATCGACCCTTCGACCATGCAAGGCTATGACCGCGACCCACGTGCGATCGCCAAGCGTGCCGAGGACTACCTGAAGTCCACCGCTATCGGTGACACCGTATTCGTCGGTCCTGAGCCTGAGTTCTTCATCTTCGACCAAGTGAAGTTCAAGTCCGATATCTCCGGTTCGATGTTCAAGATCTACTCCGAACAAGGTTCGTGGATGTCCGACCAGGACGTGGAAGGCGGCAACCATGGCCACCGTCCAGGTATCAAGGGCGGCTACTTCCCGGTTCCACCGTTCGACCACGACCACGAAATCCGTACCTCCATGTGCAACGCCATGGAAGAGATGGGCCTGACCATCGAAGTTCACCACCACGAAGTGGCGACTGCCGGCCAGAACGAAATCGGTGTGAAGTTCAACACCCTGGTTGCCAAGGCTGACGAAGTTCAGACCCTCAAGTACTGCGTACACAACGTGGCCGTGGCTTTCGGCCGCACCGCGACCTTCATGCCTAAGCCTCTGTACGGCGACAACGGCTCGGGTATGCACGTTCACCTGTCCATCGCCAAAGATGGCAAGAACACCTTTGCTGGCGAAGGTTATGCCGGCCTGTCCGACACCGCCCTGTACTTCATCGGCGGTATCATCAAGCACGGTAAGGCGCTGAACGGCTTCACCAACCCGGCGACCAACTCCTACAAGCGTCTGGTACCAGGTTTCGAAGCACCCGTCATGCTGGCCTACTCGGCTCGCAACCGTTCCGCCTCGATCCGTATTCCTTACGTGTCCAGCCCACGCGCTCGTCGTATCGAAGCCCGCTTCCCGGATCCGGCTGCCAACCCATACCTGTGCTTCGCCGCACTGCTGATGGCTGGCCTGGACGGCATCCAGAACAAGATCCACCCTGGCGATGCAGCTGACAAAAACCTGTACGACCTGCCGCCTGAAGAGGCGAAAGAGATCCCACAAGTGTGCGGCAGCCTGAAAGAAGCCCTGGAAGAGCTGGACAAAGGTCGTGCGTTCCTGACCAAAGGCGGCGTTTTCAGCGACGACTTCATCGACGCTTACATCGCCCTGAAAAGCGAAGAAGAAATCAAGGTACGTACCTTCGTACACCCACTGGAATATGAGCTGTACTACAGCTGCTAATCCGGTAGCGCCAGCGCACGCGGCGTGACGATGCAAGAGGCCTCCTACGGGAGGCCTTTTTTATGGAAATTTCCGACACCACAAAGCATCGACTGCTCGTTGATTCAGCGTTGCGCCTGACATCCAGCGCAAGCCTTGGCATTTAGTCTTTCGGCACCACCACGCCGAATGAACCAGAGCCGAGCCCATGAACCGCCTGCACATCCCATCCTTTCTCCTCGCCGGCCTGCTTCTGGCGGGCTGTAGCAACACCCCGGCAACACCTGCCATCGAACGGCAAGTCCTGCTGCAGAGCAGTGCCTCTTGGGACGGCTCCCCTTACACCGCCTACCCCGCCGGCCGTCCGGAACTGACCCTGCTCAAACTCAGGATCCCCGCCAATACCACCCTGGACTGGCACACCCACCCCATGCCCAACGTGGCCTACATCCTCTCGGGCGAACTGACGGTAGAAGCGAAGGCCAGCGGCCAGGTTCACTTGCTCAAGCCTGGGCAAACCCTGGCCGAGATGGTCGACCGCGCTCATCGCGGCACCACCGGCGCCAGCCCGGTGGAACTGATCGTGTTTTATGCCGGCAGCCCGGGAATCCCCCTGTCGGAACAGCCTTGAAGCTTGAAGGCTGCTGGTCGAGCCGGCGCGACGCCACCCCCGACGCCAATGGCCAGAGGCAATGCACGATGCGTCTCTTAAGGGGTTGCCTGCTCATTTGGCTTGCTCTACCTGCCGCCGTCCTGAGCACACCGCGCCCCACCTACTCGGTGCTGGCCCTCAGCGAGCTGACCGACGGCCAGGCCCTGCGCGCCAATAACGGCTCATTCAGCGTTGGCGTACAGATCCAGCCACCGCTGCAGGCCACTCATCGCCTGCGCCTGCTGCTCGATGGCCAGCCCTACGGCCCACTCAGCGACACAACGCAGCTGCACCTGCTGAACATCGATCGCGGCGAACACCGCCTCGCCGTGCAGGTGCTGGTGCAAGACGGAGTGATCCAGCAAAGCCCAACCCTCAGGCTCACCGTGCTGCGAGTACGCAAGCGCTAAGGCAGCCACGCTGTTTTTTGCAGTGCTTGAGGCGCTGTTCAGGTTTGCGCACTATATTGGTGCAATGGTTTGCACGCTTGCCACTAATCAACCCATTTTGGTTCGAAAATACCCGTCAAAGCTGGCAGAACGCCACGTAAGGCCACTTAAAACGCCTGTTTCTGGGGTTTATTGCTTCTTTTCGGAGCCTTGGTTTGGTTTTTGCATTTTCCTCGCAACAGCGCCTCCTTCGCGCGCGCCTGCTCCAAAAGAGGTCCTAATGACCATCAGCGACGCACTGCACCGCTTGCTACTCGACAACCTGACCACTGCCACCATTCTGCTGAATGCCGATCTGCGCCTTGAGTACATGAACCCGGCGGCCGAAATGCTCCTGGCCATCAGCGGCCAACGCAGTCATGGGCAATTCATCAGCGAGCTGTTCACCGAGTCGACCGAAGCCCTGAACTCCTTGCGCCAGGCGGTCGAACAGGCCCACCCCTTTACCAAGCGCGAGGCGATGCTCACCGCCCTGACCGGCCAGACCCTGACCGTCGACTACGCGGTGACGCCAATCCTGAGCAACGGCGCCACCCTGCTGCTGCTTGAGGTACACCCGCGCGACCGCCTGCTGCGGATCACCAAGGAAGAAGCGCAGCTGTCCAAGCAGGAAACCAGCAAGATGCTGGTGCGCGGCCTGGCCCACGAGATCAAGAACCCGCTGGGCGGGATTCGTGGCGCGGCCCAGTTGCTGGCCCGCGAACTGCCGGAGGAAAGCCTCAAGGACTACACCAATGTGATCATCGAGGAGGCGGATCGCCTGCGTAACCTGGTGGATCGCATGCTCGGCTCGAACAAACTGCCATCGCTGACCATGTGCAACATCCACGAAGTGCTGGAGCGCGTGTGCAGCCTGGTGGAGGCCGAAAGCCAAGGTTGCATCACCCTGGTGCGCGATTACGACCCAAGCATTCCCGACGTGTTGATCGACCGCGAACAGATGATCCAGGCCGTCCTCAACATCGTGCGCAACGCCATGCAGGCCATCAGCAGCCAGAACGAGCTGCGCCTGGGCCGCATCACCCTGCGCTCGCGGACCATGCGCCAGTTCACCATCGGCCATGTGCGACATCGCCTGGTGACCAAGATCGAGATCATCGACAACGGTCCCGGAATTCCCGCAGACCTGCAGGAAACCATCTTCTTTCCCATGGTCAGTGGCCGTCCGGACGGTACCGGGCTGGGCCTGGCCATTACCCAGAACATCATCAGCCAGCACCAGGGCCTGATCGAATGTGACAGCCATCCAGGCCACACCACCTTCTCGATCTTTCTGCCACTGGAACAAGGAGCCACATCGACATGAGCCGTAGTGAAACCGTGTGGATCGTCGATGACGACCGTTCTATCCGTTGGGTCCTGGAAAAAGCCTTGCAGCAGGAAGGCATGACCACGCAAAGCTTCGACAGCGCCGATGGTGTGATGAGCCGCCTGGCACGCCAGCAACCGGACGTGATCATCTCGGACATCCGCATGCCGGGTGCCAGTGGCCTGGACCTGCTGGCACGGATTCGCGAACAGCATCCTCGCCTGCCAGTGATCATCATGACCGCGCACTCCGACCTGGACAGCGCTGTCGCGTCCTACCAGGGCGGCGCGTTCGAGTACCTGCCCAAGCCGTTCGACGTCGACGAGGCGGTGTCACTGGTCAAGCGCGCCAACCAGCACGCCCAGGAGCAACAAGGCCTGGAAGTGCCCGTCGCCCTGACCCGCACCCCGGAAATCATCGGCGAAGCGCCGGCGATGCAGGAAGTGTTTCGCGCCATCGGGCGCTTGAGCCACTCCAACATCACCGTGCTGATCAATGGCGAGTCCGGGACCGGCAAAGAATTGGTGGCCCACGCCCTGCACCGTCACAGCCCGCGGGCGGCCTCGCCGTTCATCGCGCTGAACATGGCGGCGATCCCCAAGGACCTGATGGAGTCCGAGCTGTTCGGCCACGAGAAAGGGGCATTTACCGGCGCCGCCAACCTGCGCCGCGGACGTTTCGAGCAGGCCGACGGTGGCACGCTGTTTCTCGATGAAATCGGTGACATGCCGGCCGACACTCAGACCCGCCTGCTGCGAGTCCTGGCCGACGGTGAGTTTTACCGGGTCGGCGGCCATGTGCCGGTCAAGGTCGACGTGCGCATCATCGCCGCGACCCACCAGAACCTGGAAACCCTGGTCCACGCCGGCAAGTTCAGGGAAGACTTGTTCCACCGCTTGAACGTGATCCGCATCCACATCCCGCGCCTGTCGGACCGTCGCGAAGACATTCCGACCCTGGCCAAGCACTTCCTGGCCCGCGCCGCACAAGAGCTGGCGGTGGAGCCGAAGCTGCTGAAAAGCGAAACCGAGGAATACCTCAAGAACCTGCCGTGGCCGGGCAACGTGCGCCAGCTGGAGAACACCTGCCGCTGGATCACGGTAATGGCTTCGGGGCGCGAAGTGCACATTGGCGACCTGCCGCCGGAGCTGCTGAGCCTGCCGCAGGACTCGGCACCGGTGACCAACTGGGAGCAGGCCCTGCGCCAATGGGCCGACCAGGCGCTGGCGCGCGGCCAGTCGAGCCTGCTGGACAGCGCGGTGCCGGCGTTCGAGCGCATCATGATCGAGACCGCCCTCAAGCACACCGCCGGCCGCCGCCGCGACGCCGCTGTGCTGCTGGGCTGGGGCCGCAACACCTTGACCCGCAAGATCAAGGAGCTGGGGATGAAGGTTGATGGCACGGATGATGATGAGGGGGATGAGGGCTAAATCCTTCACCGACCTGCACATCCATTCGCGGGCAAGCCCGCTCCCACAGGTTTTGCACAATCCCGTGGGAGCGGGCTTGCCCGCGATGCGTTCAGGGCCATCGTGCACCGACTGAATGCACCGTGAACCGCGATCGCGCACGGCAACGGATCCGAAATCCCACCTGCGCTCGCCATCAAACCTCTATCGAAAAAACACCAAAGCCCCGAAATACGGGGCTTTTGACGTTTCAACACAACATTTTGTTTCAACCCATTAGAACCTGGCACGCCCCCTGCAATAGTCCATTCAGTGATTCAGTTCACTACCCGGTTTCGGGGACCTTGGTACAGGCAGGCCGGGGATTCCCCTCTTTACATCGGGCTCACACCGCACACGCGACGAGCCCAAGCAGTTTTGGGGCCCTTGATACAGGCAGGTCAGGGGTTCCTTCTTTACACCGGGCTCACGACGCAACGCGTGAGCCCATCCCGTTTTGGGGTCCTTGGTACAGGCAGGCCGGGGATTCCTCTTTTATTGCTCCTGGAGATGGATCTCCAACCGCCAGCGGTCATCCACCTCGCTGCCGGCCCAATCGCCCTTCAGCGGCCGGGCCGCCACCAGTGTCAGCAACAATCCCTTGTCACTCAAACGCACTCGCCAGTTGACGTCCTTGTCGCTGAGCTTGAGCTGGCCTTTCTGCGCCCGCCCCTGGGCCTCGAACAGCAGCGCGAGGCTGCCGTCGATCAGTTCGCCATGGGTCTTGGGCGCATTGTTGAACCACAGCACCAGGCCATCGCCGGTGACCTCGACCTGCTGCAGCTCGGACGGCTCGGGGGTGGTCAGGCGACCGATCATCAACCCCACCATCAGGCCGACAATCGCCAGCGAGCCCATCACCCGCGGCAATAGCTTCGATCGCCGGTCCACTTCCGGCGTAGAATGCCGTCCATCTTTACCTTCGGAGCCGTGCATGTTTCACGTCATCCTTTTTCAACCAGAAATTCCGCCGAATACCGGCAACGTTATCAGGCTGTGCGCCAACAGCGGCTGCCACCTGCACTTGATCGAGCCACTGGGCTTCGAGATGGATGACAAACGCCTGCGGCGGGCCGGCCTCGACTATCACGAGTATGCCACCTTGCAACGGCATGCCGACCTTGCCAGCTGCCTGGAAAGCCTGGGCCATCCGCGCCTGTTCGCGTTCACCACCAAGGGCTCGCGGCCGTTTCACGACGCCAGTTTCGCCGAGGGCGATGCGTTCCTGTTCGGCCCGGAAAGCCGTGGTCTGCCGGCCGATGTGCTGGACGCCCTGCCCGACGGCCAGCGCCTGCGCCTGCCGATGCGCGAAGGTTGCCGCAGCCTGAACCTGTCCAACACCGTGGCCGTGGCCGTGTACGAAGGCTGGCGGCAGCTGGGTTTCAAATAACCCACCCGCCACTTTGCGCCTGGCAAAAACAATCGCGGGCAAGCCCGCTCCCACAGGTTGTGCACAATCCTGTGGGAGCGGGCTTGCCCGCGATGTTGTCAGCCGCGCTGCTTACTGAACGGTCTGAGCGCCGTCCTGCTGCATGCGCTGCACTTCTTGCGCGTACAGTGCGTCGAAGTTCACCGGGGCCAGCATCAGGGCCGGGAACGAACCACGGGTCACCAGGCTGTCCAGGGCTTCGCGAGCGTACGGGAACAGGATGTTCGGGCAGAACGCGCCCAGGGTGTGGCTCATCGAACCTTCGTCGAGGTTCTTGATCAGGAAGATACCGGCCTGCTGGACTTCGGCGATGAAGGCCACTTCGTCACCGTTCTTCACGGTCACCGACAGGGTCAGCACCACTTCGTGGAAGTTGTCTTCCAGCACTTTCTGACGGGTATTGAGGTCCAGACCGACGCTCGGCTCCCACTGCTGGCGGAAGATCGCCGGGCTTTTCGGGGCTTCAAAGGACAGGTCACGCACGTAGATGCGCTGCAAGGAGAATTGCGGTGCGGTTTCTTCTTCGCTAGCTGCAGTGTTCTGTTGGTCAGTCATCTCAGATCCTTTCTGATCTTGGGTCTAATAGGGAAGGAATTAGGCCTTGAGCAGCGCGTCGAGCTTGCCAGCGCGGTCCAGGGCAAACAAATCATCACAGCCACCGACATGGGTGCTGCCGATCCAGATCTGCGGCACGGACGTACGCCCGGCCTTGCTGGCCATTTCGGCACGCACCTGCGGCTTGCCATCGACCTTGATCTCGTCGAAGGCTACGCCCTTGTTTTCCAGCAGGTACTTGGCGCGCGAGCAATAAGGGCAGTAATCGCTGGAGTAGACGACGACGCTGGCCATATCACTTCACCAGCGGCAGGTTATCGGCTTTCCAGCTGGAGATCCCGCCGGACAGCTTGGCGGCGGTGAAGCCGGCCTTGAGCAGTTCGCGCGCGTGGGTACCGGCTGTCTGGCCCATGGCATCGACCAGGATAATGGTCTTGGCCTTGTGCTTGTCCAGCTCGCCGACGCGGGCAGTCAGTTTGTCGTGCGGAATGTTCAGCGCGCCAACGATGTGACCGGCGGCGAAATCCTTGGTCGAACGGATGTCGATCACCACGCCGGCGTCCTTGTTGACCAGCCCGGTCAGCTCACCGGTGCTCAGGCTGCGACCGCCGCCCTGCATTTGATAAGCGATCAGCAGCGCCAGCAGTACGACGAAGATACCGACGAGCAGATAGTGGTTAGTGGCAAATTCAATCAGGTGAGCAACCATCGAAGGAGGTTCCAGGGCGTTAAAATGTCGGCCAGTATACACAGCCACTATGGTGGGCCAAACCCCGTCCGGCGGTGACGCCGCCGGAACTTCGCTTTAAACTGCCACTCCCTTTTTTCATCGCCCCTTTTTTAACTCAGCCACGAGTGGAATCTATGACTACCACGCCTAAACCTTTGGTCCTGATGATTCTCGACGGCTTCGGTCACAGTGAGAGCGAAGAATCCAACGCCGTGTTCGCGGCCCGCAAGCCTGTCCTCGACCGGTTGTGCGCCACTGTACCGAACGGCCTGATCTCGGGTTCGGGCATGGACGTCGGCCTGCCGGACGGCCAGATGGGCAACTCGGAAGTCGGCCACATGAACCTCGGCGCCGGCCGCGTGGTGTACCAGGACTTCACCCGCGTGACCAAAGCGATCCGCGACGGCGAATTCTTCGACAACCCGACCCTCTGCGCCGCCGTGGACAAGGCTGTTGCCGCCGGCAAGGCCGTGCACTTCATGGGCCTGCTGTCCGAGGGTGGCGTACACAGCCACCAGGACCACCTGATCGCCATGGCCGAACTGGCCTTCAAGCGCGGCGCCGAGAAGATCTACCTGCACGCCTTCCTCGACGGCCGCGACACGCCGCCGAAAAGCGCCCAGTCGTCGATCGAACTACTGGATGAAGCCTTCAAGACCCTGGGCAAAGGCCGGATCGCCAGCCTCATCGGCCGTTACTTCGCCATGGACCGCGACAACCGCTGGGACCGCGTCTCCCAGGCTTACAACCTGATCGTGGACGGCAACGGCGAATTCAACGCCGCCACCGCCCAGGAAGGCCTGCAAGCCGCCTACGAGCGAGGCGAGAGCGACGAATTCGTCAAGGCCACCACCATCGGCGAGCCGGTCAAGGTCGAAGACGGCGACGCCATGATATTCATGAACTTCCGCGCCGACCGTGCGCGGGAGCTGAGCCGAGTGTTCGTCGAGGACAATTTCAGCGAGTTCGAACGTGCCCGCCAGCCAAAACTGGCCGGTTTTGTCATGCTCACCCAATATGCCGCCAGCATCCCTGCCCCGTCGGCCTTTGCCCCGGGCAGCCTGGAAAACGTGCTGGGCGACTACCTGGCGAAAAACGGCAAGACCCAACTGCGCATCGCCGAAACCGAGAAATACGCCCACGTGACCTTCTTCTTCTCCGGCGGCCGTGAAGAACCGTTCCCGGGTGAAGAGCGCATCCTGATCCCTTCGCCAAAAGTCGCCACCTACGACCTGCAGCCGGAGATGAGCGCGCCGGAAGTCACCGACCGCATCGTCGAGGCTATCGAAAACCAGCGTTACGACGTGATCGTGGTCAACTACGCCAACGGCGACATGGTCGGCCACAGCGGCGTGTTTGCCGCCGCGGTCAAAGCGGTTGAATGCCTGGACCTGTGTGTCGGCCGGATCGTCGAAGCCCTGGAGAAAGTGGGTGGCGAAGCGCTGATCACCGCCGACCACGGTAACGTCGAGCAGATGTCCGACGAATCCACCGGCCAGGCCCACACCGCCCACACCACCGAGCCGGTACCGTTCATCTACGTCGGCAAGCGCGACCTCAAGGTCCGCGAAGGCGGGGTCCTGGCCGACGTGGCCCCGACCATGCTCAAGCTGCTGGGGCTGGAGCAACCGACCGAGATGACCGGCACCTCGATCCTGGTGTAACCCGCCCCATCAAACACCGACAAAACCCTGTGGGAGCGAGCTTGCTCGCGATAGCAATCTGACAGTCAACATCTACGTTGAATGTTATGGCGCCATCGCGAGCAAGCTCGCTCCCACATTGGTTTTGGGGTGTTTTCAGAGGTAACTCTGCTCCAGTTATCACACCGCCCTAATTGGGCGTTTTTTTTGCAACGCTTGCCGGGCATACTAGGCTGTCTTTTTTCCCCCGGTGTCGCCCGCCTCTATGCTCCGCGTCCTGATAGCCCTAGCTCTGACCTGCCTGCTCCAACCGGCCTTTGCTGACGAGCGCGCGCAAACCCAACAACAGTTGGACGCCACGCGTCAGGACATTGCCGAGCTGAAAAAGCTGCTGGGCAAGCTGCAGGAAGAAAAGTCCGGGGTGCAGAAGGACCTCAAGGGCACCGAGACCGAGATGGGCAAGCTCGAGAAGCAGGTCGATGCCCTGCAAAAAGAGCTGAAGAAAAGCGAATCCGAGCTGCAGCGACTCGATGCCGAGAAAAAAAAACTCCAGAGCGCGCGCACTGAACAGCAACAACTGATTGCCACCCAGGCCCGCGCGGCCTATCAGAACGGCCGCCAGGAATACCTCAAGCTGCTGCTCAACCAGCAGAATCCGGAAAAATTCGCCCGGACCCTGACCTATTACGACTATCTGAGCCAGGCTCGCATGGAACAGTTGAAGAACTTCAACGAAACCCTGCGCCAACTGGCCAATGTCGAGCAGGACATCACCCAGCAACAAGCCCAGCTGCTGGTGCAAAAAAGCAGCCTCGACAGCCAGCGCGACGAACTGGACAAGGTCCGCAAGGAGCGCCAGCAAGTCCTGGCCAAGCTCAACACGGACGTCAAGGACCGCGACCGGAAGCTGCAGGCCCGCGAGCAGGACCAGGCCGACCTGTCCAAAGTCCTGAAAACCATTGAGGAAACCCTGGCACGCCAGGCCCGGGAGGCAGAAGAAGCGCGGCAGAAAGCGCTGATCGCCCAGCAGGAAGCAGAAAAAAAGCGTTTACGTGAGGCACAGGCCGCGGCAGACGCCCCGACCGATGCCCCACGTAAAATCGCCAAACCGACCCCTGGCGCCCTGGTTTCCAGCGCTGGCGAAACCTTCGGCGGTGCATTTTCTGCAACACGGGGAAAACTTCCTTGGCCGGTTGATGGTCGATTGCTTGCCCGCTTTGGTGAAAGCCGTGGCGACGACACCCGCACCAAGTGGGACGGCGTGATGATCAGCGCCTCCGCCGGTAGCCAGGTGCATGCCGTGCACGGCGGACGCGTGGTGTTCGCCGACTGGCTGCGTGGCGCCGGCTTGCTGGTGATCCTCGACCACGGCAACGGCTTCTTGAGCTTGTACGGCCACAATCAGACGCTGCTCAAGTCGGCTGGCGACGTGGTCAAGGCCGGCGAGTCCATCTCCACTGTCGGTAACAGTGGCGGCCAGGACACGCCCGCGCTGTATTTCGCTATTCGTCAGCAGGGTCACCCGAGTGATCCAGCACAATGGTGCCGTGCGCAAGGATAAGCGCACCATCTAACTCAGGAGTTCGTTCGACATGCTGCATTTGTCCCGCCTCACTTCGCTGGCCCTGACGATCGCCCTGGTGATCGGTGCGCCCCTGGCGTTTGCCGCTGAACCGGCCTCGTCGACTTCGGCCGCGACCACCAAGGCGCCATTGCCGCTGGATGAGTTGCGCACCTTTGCCGAGGTCATGGACCGGATCAAGGCCGCGTATGTCGAGCCGGTGGATGACAAGACCCTGCTGGAAAACGCCATCAAGGGCATGCTCAGCAACCTCGACCCGCACTCCGCCTACCTGGGGCCAGAAGACTTCGCCGAGCTGCAGGAAAGCACCAGCGGTGAGTTTGGTGGCCTGGGCATCGAAGTCGGCTCCGAGGACGGCTTCATCAAGGTGGTGTCGCCGATCGACGACACCCCGGCCTCCAAGGCGGGCATCCAGGCCGGCGACTTCATCGTCAAGATCAACGGCCAGCCCACCCGTGGCCAGAGCCTGACCGAAGCCGTGGACCGCATGCGTGGCAAGATCGGCGAGAAGATCACCCTGACCCTGGTCCGCGACGGCGGCACCCCGTTCGACGTGACGCTGGCCCGCGCGACCATCCAGGTCAAGAGCGTCAAGGCGCAGCTGCTGGAGTCGGGCTACGGCTACATCCGCATCACCCAGTTCCAGGTCAAGACCGGCGAAGAGGTCTCCCAGGCCTTGGCCAAGCTGCGCAAGGAAAACGGCAAGAAGCTCAGCGGCATCGTGCTGGATCTGCGCAACAACCCCGGCGGCGTCCTGCAATCGGCAGTGGAAGTGGTCGACCACTTCATCACCAAGGGCCTGATCGTCTACACCAAGGGCCGGATCGCCAACTCCGAGCTGCGCTTCTCCGCCACTGGCAAGGACGAAAGCGAAGCGGTGCCGATGGTGGTGCTGATCAACGGCGGCAGCGCCTCGGCCTCGGAAATTGTCGCCGGTGCCCTGCAGGACCAGAAACGTGCAGTGGTGATGGGCACCACCAGCTTCGGCAAGGGCTCGGTACAAACCGTGCTGCCGCTGAACAACGACCGCGCGCTGAAGATCACCACCGCGCTGTACTTCACCCCGAACGGGCGCTCGATCCAGGCCCAGGGCATCGTCCCGGACATCGAAGTGCGTCGGGCGAAGATCACCAGCGAGCAGGACAGCGAGTACTTCAAGGAAGCTGACCTGCAAGGCCACCTGGGCAATGGCAACGGCGGCGCCGACAAGCCAAGCGGCTCCGGCGGCAAGGCCAAGCCGATGCCACAGGACGACGATTACCAACTGGCCCAGGCGCTGAGCCTGCTCAAGGGCCTGAGCATTACCCGCGGCCGCTGAGATGCGCCTGCGGTGGCTCCTCAGCCTGCTGTGCTGCCTGGCCGGCGTTGCCCACGCGACGTCCGGGCAGGCACCCCCCCACAAGGCTTACCTGAGCCTGATCATCGATGACCTGGGGCAGAACCTGCCCCGGGATCGCCGCGTACTGGCGCTGCCCGGGCCAGTCACCACGGCGATCATGCCCGACACCCCCCACGCCACCGAATTTGCCCGCGAGGCCCACCGCGCCGGCAAGGTCGTCATCCTGCACATGCCCATGGACCCGGCCACCGGCCCGTTCGCCTGGCACCCTGAACTGTCCGTCGAAGAACTGCGCAAGCGCCTGGACGCCGCGTTCAAGGCCGTCCCCTTCACCGCCGGCCTCAATAACCACATGGGCAGCCGCATGACCGCCCAGCGGCCGGCCATGACCTGGTTGATGGCCGAGTTGCAACGCCGGCATAAGCTTTTCGTCGACAGCCGCACCAGCGCCCAGACCGTTGCCGCCGCCGAGGCGCAGAAGGTTGGCCTGGCCAGCGCTTCACGGGATGTGTTTCTCGACGACGAACGCACCGAAGCGGCGATCTACAGCCAACTGCAGACTGCCATCAGCCTGGCGCGCAAACAGGGTTCGGCGGTGATGATCGGCCATCCCTACCCGCAGACCCTCGCGGTGCTCGAGCGCGAACTGCCCAAGCTCAAGGCCCAGGGCATCGACTGGATTGATATCCGGCAGATGATCAGCGTGCGCGGCAATCGCGCCATGACTGCCCATGGCAAAGATGGGACTTATCGCTAACCAGCAGCAGCGGGCCACTACATAGTTAACGCCAGGTGCCTCAGCCAATTCTGGATATTGAAACCCACAGCCCAATTTGGGCTGCCTTTCAATTATCAGGAATGAACATGAACCCACATGACGATGACGCGGCACCCACCAGGCCAATGGAATCTATAAAAGTTGAAAACCTGCTGATCAACTTTACGACCGAGTTTCACCGGATCTGGGACAACAAAGGCTCACGCTCCAAACCCGGTGGCTTTTGGCGCCCCAGCCCTGCCCCTGATTTGCTGCCAGGCTTTTTCTCGCTCGGCGACCTCGCTGTATCCGGCCACGACAACATCAACAATCGCAGGGTAGTGGCCGTTGTTTGCGAAGGCCAACCACCAAGCCCTGGCGCCAACCAGGACAAGGCACTGAGCAAGCCCGATGACTTTGAACAGGTCTGGAAAGACAAGGGGTCAGGCGCCAAAACGGACTGTTCAATATGGCGTCCCGTTGCACCGCAGGGCTACGTGGCACTTGGGTTGGTGTGCGCTGACGGTCTCGATAAACCTTCAGTCAACTCCGTGCGATGCGTGCGGGCGGATCTTGTCGTGGCGGCATCCATCGACACAATGATCTGGAGCGACAAGGGCAGTCGTGCCAAGCAGGACTTCAGCGCCTGGAATGTCCTGCCACCGGCCGCAGCCGCAGGAGAGATTCATTTTGCGCCAGGCACATTCGTTGGCGTCAACAGCTATACCAAACCACTAACGCAGATCACCGCGTATGCACTGCGAATGCGCATTTCGCTCAAAGCCGAACCTTCGCCAGTTCCTCCGTCCCTGACCGGATACGAACCCCCCGCCTCAACGCAGCCCGCCACAGTCACCCAGACTGCTCGGCTTCCCTGGTTCGCGATCAAGGATCCCAACCTGATCGCCTTTGAGCAGTTTCGTACCTCTCCCTACTACCACTTGCAAAGAAAGGAGCAGTACGTGCTGATCGGCTACGGCCATAACACCAGCTCCGCAGGAAAAACCTTCAAATGGACTGATGAGGCACCCACCACCGAAAGCCTCGAAACCTTCTCTCGCCTGACCTCGGTCGAGGTAGGAGTTGAATGGAGCTCCAGGTTGCCGGAGTTTTCCATATCACTGCCACCGACCTTTTCAGTCGAGTTCTCGGCAAAACTGGGCAACAGTTTCTCCCCCACCGACACCCAGAACAGCAGGTTGGTCGGCCCCCTGGCGGCACACGTGGTCACCATCGTTGCGAAGAAACGCATCGTGGCGGTTTATCGCACACAGTTTGACTACCAATTGCTACGCAGCAACGGCACACAAGTGGCAAGCGAGGGAAGTTATTCCGACTACGACAAACTGCATGTGAGCGAATATCCGCCGGAACAATAACCGGACTGCGGCCGGCACCTCGCCGGGGGCCACGATAGCGCTCACCCTGAATTTCATCACCAAGGAGTGGACATGAATTACCTCAGCTTCGCGGGCCTGATCGGCCTGTTAGCTATTTCCGCAGTGCAGGCCCGCGATCTGGGCGAAGGCGCCGTCAACGACTCACCGTCTAGGGCACTGCAAAACAGCGAACATCTTTATGAAATCTGGAGCGGCGTGGGACGACTCAGTCTCCAATCGGGCAAGACTTGCAGCGCCGTTCTACTGGACACGCGTAACAGACAAGGCCAAGCCACCAGCCCTGCTTACCTGCTCACCAGCGGTCATTGCGTGTTCTTTCAGTACGGTTCGGCGCGGACCAATCTGCCTTTGAAGGCCAGCGTCACCTTCCACTACTTTCATGACATGCCACAGCGTATGCGCCGATACGCCATCCGAGCTGCCCGATGGAGCAGTCTGGTCGGGACCGATCTTGCAGTACTGGAGGTCGACGCGACATTGGCGTCGCTGATACAGGCCGGGGTCAACCCGCTCAAGCTGGCGTCCCATCAAACCTACGAGAGTCAGGATGCGCTTAACATTGGCGCGCCGAGCGGCTTTACCGAACAAGGGCTTCGATTGAGTGCCTGCGCTGAACAAACCGCCGGAACGTTCATCGATCACCCCGGGGTGTTCCCTTCGGCTATGAAAAACAGTTGCGACCTTCACGCTGGCAGCTCCGGTAGCCCGATGCTGAACCGCCACACCAATGAAATCACCGGCATCGTCAGTAAAGTCGCGGTCTCGCGCAATACACCCGAGCCGCCTGATTGTGAGCATTCGACGTCTTGCAAGGCAGCCCGTTTCAACTACAGCTACTCGGCCAACTTTCTGCACAAGTGCTTTATTGACGGTGTCTTCACCAGCGATGGGGCGGACTGTTCCCTGGAACCGGTCGAACTGACTGTCTCGGAGCCCTGGAAGCTCAAGTCATACGTTCATAGAACGCAAAACGCGGATGGACAGCTCGTATTGCCTACGTGGGATTTCAGGTTCTCCCTCGAGGCGCCCTTCTATCGCTACAAAACGGTCCATAACGCCAGGGACTGCAAGGCGCCCGACAATTACAGCGTCGCTGTCAGCACTGAAGACGCTTACATCAATACTGAAATCGGGCCACAAAGCGGCACACATGCACTCTGCATTATCGGCATCAGTTCTGGGGAACAGCACCTGACAAGGGCGACATTGAATAACGTGTTTACAAGTGCCGTGTACTTGAGCGCGACGCCGGCCGCTCCGTCTCAGGTGGTATCGAAGTGATGGTTACAGATACTTCGCCATGATGTCGTCCACCACGCCTTCTTTGCGCATCTGATCCAGCGCTGCCTGAAGCTTGGCGACGGTTTCATCCGGCACGTCTTTATTCAACGCCAGATAAAGCTGCGCGCTGTGGAAACGCAGGACCGTCTTGAGGCCCGTGACCCCGTCCTGGCGCGCCAGATAGCGCCCGGCAGGGTCCCCGGTGGCCCACAGGTCAATCTGGCCATTGAGCAGTTTTTTCGCGTTGTCCTGATCGCGCAGCACCACAATCGGCTTGAGTCCCTGCTTGGCCAGTGTCTCGGCGATGGCGTCGCCCTTGTAGGCGCCGATCTTGTATTTGCGCGCCTCTTCCAGGGTTTGCAGGGTAATTTTGCTGTCAGCCTTGGCCAGCATGATCCAGTCATCCGGACCAATGGGGCCGACCCACTTGAAGAGCTTTTCGCGGTCGGGCAAACGCGCCATGACGAACACCCCGTAGCCGGGATTTTCCAGGGCGAGTTTGTAGACTCGCTCCCAGGGGAAACGCAGGGTCAGGCTGTAGGTGATGTTGGCCCGCTTTAATATCTCGCGAACGATGTCCACGGCGATGCCATTGATGTTCTCGTCCTGGGCGAAGTTCTTGCCGTTCTTCGCCATGTTGTAGGGCGGGAAGTTTTCCGTCAGCAAGACCAGGTCGATATCGGTTTTTTCAGCGGCCCGTAGCACGCCGCAGAACAGTAACGCAGAACTGGCAAGAACGAGGAAAAGGCGTCTGAGCATGTCGGCTACCGCAATCCATTGGCGTGCCCAAGCTTGCCTTGAGCCCGCCATGCTGTCCACTGGCCTTTATCGAACCACAATCCCGCGCGCCGCCATGTAGGCCTTCGCTTCCGGCACCGTGTACTCGCCGAAGTGAAAGATACTCGCCGCCAGGACCGCGCTGGCGTGACCTTCGAGGATACCGTCCGCCAAGTGCTGCAGATTGCCGACGCCGCCGGAAGCGATCACCGGAATCCCCAGGGCATCGCTGATGGCGCGGGTCACGCCCAGGTCGAAGCCGTTCTTCATGCCGTCCTGGTCCATGCTGGTCAGGAGGATTTCCCCCGCGCCCAGGCCTTCCATCTTCTTCGCCCACTCCACCGCATCCAGTCCGGTAGGTTTGCGCCCGCCGTGGGTGAAGATTTCCCAACGCGGGGTTTCGCCCGGCAGGGAGACTTTCTTGGCATCGATGGCCACGACGATGCACTGCGAGCCGAAATGCTGCGCGGCTTCGCCGACGAATTCCGGGTTGAACACCGCCGCGGTGTTGATCGAAACCTTGTCCGCACCGGCATTGAGCAGGTTGCGAATGTCTTGCACGGTGCGCACGCCACCGCCCACGGTCAGCGGGATGAACACCTGGCTGGCCATACGCTCGACGGTATGCAAGGTGGTGTCGCGGCCATCGACGCTGGCGGTGATGTCGAGAAAGGTAATCTCGTCGGCACCCTGCTCGTCGTAACGACGGGCGATTTCCACCGGGTCGCCGGCGTCACGGATGTTTTCGAACTTCACACCCTTGACGACCCGGCCGTTGTCCACGTCCAGGCAAGGGATGATACGTTTGGCCAGCGCCATGATCAGTCCTCAGCCTTGGTACGAATCGCAGAAGGCTTGCGCCTCGGCGACGTCGAGGGTGCCTTCGTAGATCGCCCGGCCGGTGATGGCGCCGATGATGCCCGGTGCGCGAGCGTCGAGCAGCGACTTGATGTCACCCAGGTTGTGGATGCCACCGGACGCGATCACCGGGATCCGCGTGGCCGCAGCCAGGGCAGCGGTGTACGACACGTTGCAACCCTGCATCATGCCGTCTTTGGCGATATCGGTATAAACGATGGCAGACACGCCGTCGGATTCGAATTGCTTGGCCAGGTCGATGACGTTCACGGTGCTGATTTCAGCCCAGCCGTCAGTGGCGACAAACCCGTCCTTGGCGTCCAGGCCAACAATCACCTTACCCGGGAATGCGCGGCAGGCCTCAGCGACGAACGCCGGATCCTTCACGGCCTTGGTGCCGATGATCACGTAGCTCACGCCCGCCTTGACGTAGTGTTCGATGGTTTCCAGGGAACGGATGCCACCGCCGATCTGGATCGGCAGGTTCGGGTAGCGCTTGGCAATGGCGGTCACCACTTCGCCGTTGACCGGCTGGCCTTCGAACGCACCGTTCAGGTCGACCAGATGCAGGCGACGGCAACCGCCTTCCACCCACTTGGCAGCCATGCTCACCGGGTCATCGGAGAACACCGTGGAATCTTCCATGCGGCCCTGGCGCAGACGTACACAGGCACCGTCTTTGAGATCGATAGCGGGAATAATCAGCATCTGGCAAACCTTCACATTCGATTTTTCAGCATTGCTCGGAAATCAGTTTTTCTCGAGCGCCCACAGGTCGCTTTCGATGCTTTCAAACCTCTCTTTGAGGTGCGTCTGCACATCGAAAATCGCCCTGTTGTAATAGTGCGGAGCAATTTCGCGGGTAAACAGCTCAAGGATTTCGGCCGCTTCGAACGAACCCAGGTCCAGTTCGAAGCGATCCTCCATGAAGCGCTTGATCTTGTGATTGGCCTCGTTCTCCTGTTCGGGAGTGAGGGTCAGGATCGGTGGCTTCTTCTTGGCCATTTACCAGCGACCATCCCACGCCGCGAAGTTCTGCAGCAGCTGCAGGCCATGGGTATGGCTCTTCTCGGGATGGAACTGCACGGCGAAACGCGAGCCTTCGGCCAGCGCAGCGGCGAAATCGACGCCATAGTGACCGCCACCGACCACCTGCCGCGGGTTACCGGCGGCGATGTAGTAGCTGTGCACAAAATAGAAGCGCGCCAGGTTCGGGATGTTGTGCCACAGCGGGTGATCCACCACCTGCTGCACTTCGTTCCAGCCCATGTGCGGGACTTTCAGGTGTTCGCCGTCTTCATGCAGGCCCTTGCCGAAGAACTTCACCGCGCCTGGAAACAGGCCGATGCAGTCAATGCCGTCATTCTCTTCACTGTGTTCGAGCAAGGCTTGCATGCCGACACAGATGCCGAGGAATGGACGGTCCTGGCTGACTTCGCGCACCAGCGAGTCGAAGCCCAGGCGACGGATCTCGGCCATGCAGTCGCGAATCGCACCGACACCGGGGAAAACCACCCGGTCGGCTTCGCGAATCACATTGGCATCGCTGGTGATCAGCACCTTGCCGGCACCTACGTGTTCGAGGGCCTTGGCCACCGAATGCAGGTTACCCATGCCGTAATCGATAACCGCGACCGTCTGCATTACAGGACGCCCTTGGTCGAAGGCATTTGCCCGGCCATGCGCTCATCGAGCTCGACGGCCATGCGCAGGGCGCGGCCGAAAGCCTTGAACACGGTTTCGATCTGGTGGTGGGTGTTGGTGCCACGCAGGTTGTCGATGTGCAGGCTGACGTTGGCGTGGTTGACGAAGCCCTGGAAAAACTCCTGGAACAGATCGACGTCAAAACCACCGACGGTGGCGCGGGTATAGGGAACATGCATCTGCAGGCCCGGACGGCCGGAGAAGTCGATGACCACGCGCGACAACGCTTCATCGAGCGGCACATAGGCGTGGCCATAGCGACGGATGCCTTTCTTGTCGCCGATGGCTTTGCTGAAGGCTTGCCCCAGGGTGATACCGACGTCTTCCACGGTGTGGTGGTCGTCGATATGCAGGTCGCCCTTGCACTCGATATCCAGGTCGATCAGCCCGTGACGGGCGATCTGGTCCAGCATGTGCTCAAGAAAAGGTACACCGATATTAAATCGGGCCTTTCCGGTGCCATCCAGGTTGATCGAGGCTTTGATCTGGGTTTCCAGAGTGTCGCGCTCGACAGACGCCATACGTTCGGCCATCACCAGCTCCGCAAAATCATTGGGCGAAAAAGGCAGCCATTATAGGCACGGCAGCGGCAAACAGAAACACGCCAAGTGATATCCCTGACGGGTAGAAGCCAATGTGGCCGGGGATATACCTGTCATGACAAGCACAGCGATCGCCCCCACACAGCGCGTGGGAGCGATCCGCATCGGGGGATTTAGTGGAAGAGTACTGCCGTCTTCTGCAACGTCACCCACACGCCCCACGCCAGCGGAATCCCCACCACCAGCCAGGCCGCCACGGCCAACGGCACGCTGGCCGACGACGCCTTCCACTCCAGCACCGTGGTGCTGTCGGAGCCTTTGTCGTGACCCAGGGCCTGCTCGGCTGCCAGCTCGGCGTCAGTCATGAAGTACTTGTCTGCCACGGGACGTACCAACAGGTTGCAGAGGAACCCCAGCACCAACAGGCCCGCCAGGATGTACAAGGTGATGTCATAGGCCGCTGCGCGTTCGACGCCAATGCTCAACTGATACTCACGCAGGTAGTTCACCAGCACCGGACCGAGCACGCCCGCCGCCGCCCAGGCCGTCAGCAGGCGACCGTGGATCGCCCCGACCATCTGGGTGCCGAACAGGTCGGCCAGGTACGCCGGCACCGTGGCGAAACCACCGCCGTACATCGACAGGATGATGCAGAAGGCCGCGACGAACAGCGAGATATTGCCCAGGTGCCCGAGGTTCGGGATCAGCGCATACAGGGCAAAGCCCAGGGCGAAGAACACAAAGTAGGTGTTTTTGCGCCCCAGGTAGTCAGAGAACGACGCCCAGAAGAACCGCCCGCCAATGTTGAACAGACTCAGCAACCCGGTAAACCCGGCGGCGATGGCCGCGATCGAGGCCAGTTGCCCGGCGTCCAACTGACCGAATGCCAGTTCGTTACCCAACAACTTGCCGCCGAACACTTCCTGCAACAACGGCGAGGCCATGCCCAGAATGCCGATCCCGGCCGATACGTTGAGGCACAACACCAGCCACACCAGGCGGAACTGCGGGGTTTTCCACGCCACACTCACGTGCACGTGACGGTGGGTAATCATCGCGTTGGCCACTTTTTTCGCCGGCGGGGTCCAGCCCTCAGGCTTCCAGCCGGTCGGTGGCACGCGGTACGACAGCGCCCCGCCGATCATGAACACCAGGTAAATCGCCGCCATCACCAGAAAGCTCTGCCACACGCCGACGCCGCTCGGCGAGGCGAAATGGCCCATCAGCGCAGCCGCCAGTGGCGCGCCGACCATGGCCCCGCCACCAAACCCCATGATCGCCATGCCGGTGGCCATGCCGCGCTTGTCCGGGAACCACTTGATCAAGGTCGACACCGGGGAGATATAGCCCAGGCCCAGGCCGATCCCGCCAATCACCCCGGAGCCGAGCCACATCAGCCAGATCTGATGGGTGTAGATGCCCAGTGCGGAAATCAACAGGCCACCGCACCAGCACAGTGCCGACACTACGCCGGCCTTGCGCGGCCCGGCATGTTCCAGCCAGCCGCCCCAGATAGCTGCCGAGCAACCGAGGAAGATGAAAAACAGGGTATAGATCCAGCCGAGCATCGAGATCGGCCAGTCGCACTGGGACGAGAACACCTGGGCGATAAAGCTCATGTCGGGCGCACACGCCACGGGCGCGGTCACGCCCAGGGCCTTGGACAACGGCAACCAGAACACCGAGAAACCATAGGCCATGCCGATGCACAGGTGAATGGCCAGCGCGGCCGGTGGTACCAGCCAGCGGTTGAAACCGGGCCGGGCGATGATGCGTTCCTTGGACAGGAACGCCGGCGGCGGCGCAATAATGCCCGCCTCAGTGCTCGTGCTCATGTGTGTCTCCCCCAATTATTAGTATGGTTCGCCCCCCTCACCCACAACCTTGTTTGCACATCGGCATGGCCGTTTTATCGAGTGAGGTTCCATTGAGCGCGACAACCGGTCGCAGCACGGCAGGCGGACGGGCGAAGATTACCATTTGCCCGTGATAGAAAAACCAGTCTGATCTGGCGCTTTGCAGGCGATCTGCTCCGATCGCGCGGCCAACAGGCGTTTGATCGCTGGCCGTTTCGCGGACCGCTGCTCGGTGCAACCCGCCAATCCAGGCACCGCCAGCCAAGCCGAAACAGCCACCGGACATACCCTGAAGCGATCACTGACCAGTCGCCAGTTTCGGAGCGCTATACTCTCCGGCTAAATTTCGAATTCGACTCTCTACAAGGACTCGCCCCATGAAAGCGTTCGGCAAAATCCTGGGTCTGGTACTTCTCGGGCTATTGCTGGTCATCGTGGCCCTGGGCTTTGCCCTGACCCACTTCTTTGATCCCAATGACTACAAAGACGAGATTCGCCAGATTGCCCGCGACAAAGCCCACATCGAGCTGACGCTCAATGGCGACATTGGCTGGAGCCTGTTTCCCTGGCTTGGCCTGGAATTGCACGAAGCCAGCGTCGCGACCCTGAACAACCCCAAGGCGCCGTTCGCCGACCTGCAGATGCTCGGCCTTTCGGTGCGAGTCCTGCCATTGCTGCGCCGCGAAGTGCAAATGAGCGACGTCCGGGTCGAGGGCCTGAACCTGCGCCTCAATCGCGACAAGGATGGCCGCGGCAACTGGGAAGACATCGGCAAGGCCGTACCAGTCGCGGGCCAGCCCGAGGCCCCAACCGCTGGCAACGAACCGGCTGGCAGCGCCCCTGCCCCCACGGAGAAACCCGCCCAGCCGATTCGCCTCGACATCGACAGCCTGACCGTCAACAACGCCCGGGTGGAGTTCACCGACGAGCGCACCGGCAAGCAATTCAGCGCCGAGAGCATCCAACTGAGCACCGGGCCCGTGCACGATGCAACCAATATCGACGTCAAGTTGACCGCGTTCCTCTCCAGCAACCAACCTGCGCTGCGGGTGCGCACCGAGCTCAATGGCGAACTGCGTTTCGAACGCGCACTGCAGCGCTACACGCTCGAAGACATGAAGCTGTCGGGGGAACTGACCGGCGAGCCGCTGCAAGGCAAGGCAGTGACCTTTGCCGCCCAAGGGCAGATACACCTCGACCAAGCGGCGAACGTCGCCGAATGGACCGGCATCAAGCTGTCCGTCAATCAGTTACGCGCCCTTGGCGAACTGAAGGCCAATGACCTCGACAAAACCCCGCAAATCAGCGGCGCCCTGTCGATCGCCCAGTTTGACCTGGCCCGGTTCATCGACAGCATCGGCCAGAAACTCCCGCCCATGGCCGAGGACAGCCTGAGCAAAGTCGAACTGGTCAGCCGCCTGGCCGCGACCCCCACCAGCCTGGCGCTGGACAACATCAACCTGAAACTCGATGACAGCACCTTCAGTGGCCGCATCGCCGTCGAGGATTTCGCCAAACAAGCCCTGCGCGTGCAGCTCAAGGCCGACACCTTCAATGCTGATCGCTACCTGCCGCCCAAGTCCGCCGACGCCAACAGCGCAGCGGTGGCCCGCCAGGCGGAAGTCAGCAGCACCGAAGCCGATGCCCTGGCCGGCGCTGGCAGCACCCCGCTGCCCAACGCCCCGACCAAAGGCGCGTGGAGCAACGACAAGCTGATCCCGAGCGAACGCCTGAGCAAGCTCGACCTCGACGCCGACCTGACCTTCGGTCAACTGACCCTCAGTAAATTGCCGATCCACAACGCCGCCCTCAAGGCCACTGGCCAGGGCGGCTTGCTGACCCTGCAAAACCTCGGTGGCGAGCTGTACAACGGCACCTTCAATGCCAAGGGCACCCTCGATGTGCGCCAGCCGGTACCGGCCTTGAGCATGCAGACCGCGATCGACCGGGTGCCCGCGGAAAAAATCCTCGAGAGCCAAGGCAAGACCCCGCCGGTCCAGGGCCTGGTCACGCTCAACAGCCAGCTCACCGCCAGCGGCAACAGCCAGAAAACCTTGATCGACAGCCTCAACGGCAACGCCAGCTTCGTGATCAACAATGGCGTGCTGCTCAACGCCAACCTCGAGCAGCAGCTGTGCAAAGGCATCGCCACCCTCAACCGCAAGACCCTCAGCGGCGAGCCACGGGGCAAGGACACCCCGTTCCAGGAGCTCAAGGGCAACCTGACCCTGCGTAACGGCGTCGCCAGCAACCCGGATCTGAAAGTGCGCATCCCGGGGATGACCGTCAACGGCAACGGCGACGTCGACCTGCGCGTGCTGGGCATGGACTACCGTGTCGGCATCATCGTCGAAGGCGACCAACGCGACATGCCGGACCCGGCCTGCCAGGTTGGCGAGAAATTCGTCGGCATCGAATGGCCGCTGCGCTGCCGGGGGCCACTGGAGCTCGGCGCCAAGGCCTGCCGCCTGGACAACGAGCGCCTCGGCCAAGTCGCCAGCAAACTGGCCGGCAGCAAACTCAGTGAGAAAATCGATGAAAAACTCGGCGACAAGGTCAGCCCGGAACTGAAGAACGCGCTCAAGGGGCTGTTCAAGCGATGAGAGCCGAGCAATTTTCAACGGCGGTGCTGGACTGGTACGACCACCACGGCCGCCACGACCTGCCCTGGCAACAGGGCATCACCCCTTATCGGGTGTGGGTCTCGGAAATCATGTTGCAGCAGACCCAGGTCAGCACCGTGCTGAACTACTTCGACCGCTTCATGGCGTCGTTGCCTACGGTCCAGGCCTTGGCTGCCGCGCCGGAAGACGAAGTGCTGCACCTGTGGACCGGGCTGGGCTACTACACCCGCGCGCGCAACTTGCAAAAGACCGCGAAGATCGTGGTCGAGCAATACGGCGGCGAATTTCCCCAGGATGTGGAAAAACTCACCGACCTGCCGGGCATCGGCCTGTCCACGGCGGGCGCCATCGCCAGCCTGAGCATGGGCCTGCGGGCGCCGATCCTCGATGGCAACGTCAAACGGGTGCTGGCACGTTTTACCGCGCAAGAGGGCTACCCAGGCGAACCCAAGGTGGCCAAGCAGCTGTGGGCCACCGCCGAACGCTTCACCCCCCACGACCGCGTCAACGCCTACACCCAGGCGATGATGGACATGGGCGCCACGCTCTGCACCCGCAGCAAGCCCAGCTGCCTGCTGTGCCCGCTGGAAAAGGGCTGTGAAGCGCACATGCTTGGCCTGGAAACCCGCTACCCGATCCCCAAGCCGCGTAAAACCGTGCCCCAGAAGCGCACATTGATGCCGCTGCTGGCCAACCGTGACGGCGCGATCCTGCTTTACCGGCGCCCCTCCACGGGCCTGTGGGGCGGTTTGTGGAGCCTGCCGGAGCTGGACGACCTCGGCGACCTGGAACACCTGGCCGTGCAACACTCACTGCAACTGGGCGAACACACCGAGCTGCCGAACCTGATCCACACCTTCAGCCACTTCCAGTTGGCCATCGAACCCTGGCTGGTCCAGGTCCAGGAGGCCGGCCATCACGTGGCCGAGGCCGACTGGCTCTGGTATAACCTCGCCACCCCGCCGCGCCTGGGCCTCGCCGCCCCGGTGAAAAAACTGCTCAAGCGCGCGGCCGACGTATTGAACGCAGGAGAGTCGTCATGACCCGCACCATCATGTGCCGCAAGTACAACGAAGAACTGCCGGGCCTGGAGCGCATTCCCTTCCCGGGCGCCAAAGGCCAGGATATTTTTGACCACGTTTCGCAAAAGGCCTGGGCCGACTGGCAAAAACACCAGACCCTGCTGATCAACGAAAAACGGTTGAACATGATGAACGCCGAAGACCGCAAATACCTTCAGGGCGAGATGGACAAGTTCTTCTCCGGCGAGGATTACGCCAAGGCCGAAGGCTACGTGCCGCCTGCCGAGTAATCCCTTGAATACGGGGGTTGGATCGTAAGCGACGGTAATAATTAAATTTTTTATGAAAACTTGCTTGACGACCCCCTGAAAAACCAGTTTAATGCGCCCCGTTGCCCAGATAGCTCAGTCGGTAGAGCAGGGGATTGAAAATCCCCGTGTCGGCGGTTCGATTCCGTCTCTGGGCACCAAATACCGAAAACCCTGAATCGCAAGATTCAGGGTTTTTTTATGCCCGTAGAAAACTGAAGATGCTCAAACATTTTCACAAGGAAAGGCTCTACGCATGGACAAGCCAACCACGGGCAAGCACGACCCATCCGAACCCTTCAAGGCATTGGACAAGGTTTTCGAGTTCATCGAACAGCACAACTGGAAGCTGTTTCACTTCGCCTCCCTGGCTTTCGGCTTCCTGATCTTCCTGATCTATTTCGGCCAAAACCACTTCTACCCCGATTTCGACCTGTTTGGCTTCGTATCGCTTCTGGCGGCGGCAGCCCTCATGGGGTGCGTCATCGTGTTGTTGATTGGCTTTGGCTTTACCGCCCCCGGGTGGATCTGGTCAGAAGTATTCTTCAGCGACAAACCCGTGCATGAAGAGCTGAAGTATCGAATCAACGGCAACACCCCCAAGGCAAATCTCGATCGACGCCTGATCAACCGCTATTTTGTCGCCCCCGGATTCTGCAGCCTCGCCGCCTTGTGGCTGGCTCTATATTTTTTACGGGACGGCCATGCCTTTACCCTAGGCTTGCTGGCCGGGCCACTGGTGATCGGCATCGCGTTCGGCCTGCCCCTGCAAAAAAACTACGAACTACCGGCCTATAGCTGGCTGAAGTTCGCCATCACCGCCTTCCTGACATTCCTTACCGGCAACCTCGTCGCACTGCTGGCAACGACAGCCCTGGCCAGGGGAGCCCCCGGGATGGTCAAAACCATGGGCGAATACCCGTTCATGGCCCTGTGCTTTTTAGCCTTGCTGACGCTCCTCAGCGCAATCACCGCCGTGATCCGGCAAAACCAGCGCCATGTGCTGATCGTCAGCCCACTGCTGGCCCTCCTGCTGATGCTTGGGAGCAACACCTGGAGCACCCTGCCCGGGAAAATCATCAACACGTTGGGGCTCGGCAATTACCAGGCAGAGCAGATACTGCTGAGCAACGAGCTCTGCGAAAAATACCAGGCGATCGACAGCTATGGCGTCAAGGCCGACTGCGCCTTGAACAACGCCCACGTGATCTGGTCGATGGGAGGCCTTAGCGTGATCCAGTGGCCATTTGCGGATCAGTCGATCAAGGTGAAGATCCCCAGCACGGCGATCCTCTCCATCAAACTGGCGGCACCCGGTACACCTGCCCACCCGTAACCCGCC
Source organism: Pseudomonas sp. RA_35y_Pfl2_P32 (assembly GCF_963970735.1). Lineage (NCBI taxonomy): Bacteria > Pseudomonadati > Pseudomonadota > Gammaproteobacteria > Pseudomonadales > Pseudomonadaceae > Pseudomonas > Pseudomonas sp. RA_35y_Pfl2_P32. The sequence continues at coordinate 129,163 of NZ_CAXAQF010000006.1, read as the reverse complement.
ACGATCCCGCCTTCAGTGACAGGGCCGTGGCGGCTCCAGGCAGCTACTGGGCATCATCCCAGTGAAAGACCAGATTGCTTGCGCCGCCACTGCCGATATCCCGATATCCGCGATATCACGCCGCTCCTCGCCATTGCGCGTGGCGATGACCGAATACGTGCCGGCAGGCAGTTTCACGTAGACCAGCGGACCGGCGTTATCCAACGTGAGCACGGTCTGCCCTGGCGCCTTTTGCACCACGACATCGACGTCGGCCGTGTATTGATTCTGCGGGCCCACCGCAAAGGTCATGTGCAGGTTGTAGCCCTGGGTTTGCTCAATGGCTCGGGACTCATCCAGGCCGATACCGCCGGACAAGTAGGTAATCCCGTTTTGCTGCTGTGGCTGGGCTTGCACCCCGGCGCTCTCGATCGGCTCATAACGGGCGGCTGTCGCCAGCAAGGGGAACAGCAACAAACCCACCGCCGTCAGTGGCAACAGGAACGAACGAACATGTTTCATGGTGACAACTCCCGGGCCCTGTAGAACCCAATCGTTATCCCTTTTCGATTTCATCCGGCACGGCCAAGTTTCAGACTGATTTGAACTTGAGCCCACCACGAAACGGACTACAGGACTCACCTTTCGAACGTCGCCCCCTCTGGCTGGATTCCAGCCCATCAGCAGGTCTTTCCTGCAGACTTCCAGGCCCCGCCCTGCATCGCGCCCCACCCCACCCTTGAGACGCTCTCCCGCCATTTCTTCCCGACGCGGATACCCTCATGAGCACCCTCGAACCCCAGCCCCCGGAACCACAGCTTGCCTCACTGCTGGGCAACCTTGGCGACCTGATCCGCGAGGCGCGAGGCAAGGTGTTACGCGCAGTCGATACCACCCAGGTGCAAACCTGCTGGCAAATCGGGCGCCATATCGTCGAGTTCGAGCAGCAGGGCGCCAGGCGGGCCGGGTATGGCAAGCAACTGCTGGCGACACTGGCGAGCGTGCTGACGGCGGAGTTTGGCAAAGGCTTTGATGAGCGCAATCTGCGACACATGCGAGACTTCTACCAAACTTTCCCAATTTGGAACGCAGTGCGTTCCGAATTGTGCTGGTCTCACTACCGTAGGCTTTTGCGCGTTGAAGACGACCACGCCCGCCACTGGTACATGAACGAATCCGCCACCCAGAACTGGTCGACCCGCGCCCTGGAGCGCCAGATCGGCACGCTTTACTACGAACGCCTGCTGGCCAGCCGCGATCGCTCGACCGTGAAGCAGGAAGCCGCGACCCATATCCAGCAACTGCTGAGCACACCCCGGGATTTCGTGCGAGACCCGGTGGTGCTGGAGTTTCTTGGCTTGCCCAATGCGGGCTCGGTCCTTGAAACCGATCTGGAACAAGCCTTGATCAATCAGTTGCAAGGCTTCCTGCTGGAACTGGGCAAGGGTTTCGCCTTCATCGCCCGCCAGCAACGCATCAGCACCGACAGCAAGGACTTCTACATCGACCTGGTGTTCTACAACTACCTGCTCAAGTGCTTCGTCATCTTCGACATCAAGCGCGGCGAACTGACCCACCAGGATGTGGGCCAGATGGACATGTACGTGCGCATGTACGACGACCTCAAGCGCGGCCCGGAAGACGGCCCCACCGTGGGCATCATCCTTTGCGCGCAAAAGGATGAGTCGGTGGTCCGCTATTCCATGCTGCAAGGTCACGAACAGCTATTCGCCAGCAAGTACAAACTGGTACTGCCCAGCGAGGAAGAACTGCGTGCGGAACTGGACCGTGAGCGGGTCACGCTGGAGCAACGGCTGCTCAACCGACGTCATTGACTTCCCGGGTGGATTGTCCACCCGTCTCAGGAAGACTATGGTTGGCAGCTACCCGCAAAGGTTGCGCGCCAATGAATGTGCAGGAAAGCCCTTCACTGACACCGACTCAAATCGAGCTGGAACTGCCGGCCAAGCCGCTCATGAGCCCCTTCCGGGAGCCTGCCGCCGACGGTTTTACCCTGGGTGGTTTCACCTGGCGGCATGCCACTGCCGACCCGTCCCGGGCCGTGGTGATCATCAACGCCGCCACGTCGGTGCGCTGCCGCCACTACGCGCGCTTTGCCGAGTACCTGTGCACCCATGGCTTCGACGTCATGACCTATGACTACCGGGGGATCGGCGAATCGCGCCCGGCCTCACTGAAAAACCTCGACGCCAGTTGGTCGGACTGGGGCCACCTGGACTTCGAGGCCATGCTCAAGCGCGCCCAGCGCGAGTTTCCCGGCCAGCCCATCGATGTCGTCGGCCATAGCTTTGGCGGCTGTGCTGCGGGGTTGGCGAGTTCGGGGCCGGTGATCCGGCGCCTGGTGACCGTCGGCGCACAGTTCGCGTATTGGCGCGACTACACCCCCGACCTGCGCTGGCGGATGTTCGGCAAGTGGCATGTGGTGATGCCGCTGGTGACCTGGCTCTGCGGTTACTTCCCCGGCAAACGCCTGGGTTGGCTGGAAGACACCCCGGCCGGCGTGGTCCGCGACTGGAGCCGCTCCGCGCCGCGCTTCGAGCAGTGCCCCAGCGGCCGCGTGCTGGCCGCAAAGGTCGGCCAGCTACCTTTCGTCGCCGTCACCGCAAAAACCCTGGCAATCAGCCTCAGCGACGACCCCTACGGCACCGTTGCCGCCATCGAGCGCCTGCTGGGCTACTTCACCCGCAGTGCCAACACGCACTTGCGAATCGACCCGCAAGACATCGGCGAGCAACAAGTCGGACATTTCGGCTTTTTTCGCAGCCCATACCAAGCCACACTATGGCCCATTGCATTGTCCTGGCTGCAACATGGCGAACTGGCCCCCGATCACCCGGGGCGGCGAGTCCCCCGTAGCTGACCGGCCTGCACCCTCTCGACGAAATACGGAACGACGCCCATGGCATCCGCGAACAAGCAGCAAAAACGCGCCACCCGCGCCAAAGCCAAGGCCAAGCAGAACCGCACCCAACGCGCAGCCGCGCCGGTAGACCTGGACCCGAACGACGATCGCATCGACTTCGAGTCAGTGGACCTGACCGAGCTGTTCAAGAAAATGATCGATGCCGAAAAAACCAGCCAGCAGGCCATGTGCAGCGCCTTCCTCGAAGACCCGCTGCTGGAGCTGGTATACGAGCAGGAAGGCGAAGAAGGTGCCATGGACTTCATCCTGGCGGCCTTGATCGAATATCGCCAATGGTCCACCGAGACCGACGAAGCCGGCGCCCTGGCGTGGATCGAATCGCCAGCCTTCCAGGCTGACTACGTGGCGGCGTCCGACGCCATCGCGGCCAACACTCAACCGAAAGCGAACTGAATTACATGGCATCCCCGAACAAACAGCAAAAACGCGCCAAACGCGCCAAGGCCAAGGCCAAGCAGATCCGCATGGTCGGCAGAAAGCCGCTGGCACTGGACGACGAGACAGGCCACCTGGACGCGCCAATCCCCGAGTACACCCTGGCAATGTTCAGCAAGATGCACGCCGCCGAGGCCACCAGCCGCAATGACATGCTGCTGACCCTGCTGTCGAACCTCAGCGAGATCATCAACGAGCACCCAGACCTGCTGGACATGGAAAACGCCGAGAACGAAGCCATGGCCGCCACCCACCTGGCCGCCGACATGCTGATCGACTACCGCATGTGGGCCGACGGCATGGACCGCGAAACCGCCCAGGCCTGGCTCACCGAACCGCAGTTCATCAGCGACTTCGGCAATGCCCTGGACAGCTACCGCGAATCGCTGGGCGAACCGGACGACAAGGCCGAGTAAACCCCGCAACCCGCCAACCAAAACGGCCGCTCGTCATCCCTGACAGCGGCCGTTTTGGTTATCCAACCTGATGCTCAGCACGCCGATGATGAACGGGATCACCGCGCAGGTCAGGCCCGGGAACTGCCACATTCGGTAAGTGATGGTCTCGCCGGCGGCCAGGCGCTTGCGGCGCATGCGCAGTTGCACTTTGCCAGCGCCTTACCGTGCCACCCAGTCACTGGACGCATCGGCGCACAATAAACGTGCCGATCTGGAACGAATGTCCGCTTTGCGCTTCCAACCCCCGGCCAAAGCTGGCACCATCGCGCCTTTTTTTACGCTCCCCCCACGCAAACATGGCTTCAAACAGATGTTCGGTTGTTGATAGCGCGACAGTCTGCTGCGTCGATGCGACAACCGCGCACCACTTCCCGTGTGCACCCCGTGGGGCTGTTGGCCGCCATTCCAACGCTATGCTAGCTTGGCGCCTCGCCAGGAAAGGCTGCCCAACAGCACAGGCACAACCGAACACAATGAGGACCGTACATGGCTGAGGCCACGCCCGCGCTTGAAATCCGCAACTTGCACAAACGCTACGGCCAGCTGGAGGTGCTCAAGGGCGTCTCGCTGACCGCACGCGACGGCGACGTGATCTCGATCCTGGGTTCCTCCGGCTCCGGCAAGTCCACGTTCCTGCGCTGCATCAACCTCCTGGAGAACCCCAACCAGGGGCAGATCCTGGTGGCGGGCGAAGAACTCAAACTCAAGCCGGCCAAAAACGGCGAACTGGTGGCCGCCGACGGCCGGCAGATCAACCGTCTGCGCAGCGAAATCGGCTTTGTGTTTCAAAACTTCAACCTGTGGCCGCACATGAGCGTGCTCGATAACATCATCGAAGCACCGCGCCGCGTGCTGGGACAGAGCAAGGCCGAGGCCATCGAAGTCGCCGAAGCCCTGCTGGCCAAGGTCGGCATCGCCGATAAACGCCACGCGTACCCGGCGCAACTGTCCGGCGGCCAGCAACAACGCGCGGCCATTGCCCGCACCCTGGCGATGCAGCCCAAAGTGATTCTGTTCGATGAACCCACTTCGGCACTTGACCCGGAAATGGTTCAGGAAGTACTAAACGTGATCCGCGCCTTGGCCGAAGAAGGCCGCACCATGCTGCTGGTCACCCATGAAATGGGCTTCGCCCGTCAGGTCTCCAGTGAAGTCGTGTTCCTTCACCAAGGCCTGGTAGAAGAGCAAGGATCGCCACAGCAGGTGTTTGAAAACCCGCTTTCGGCGCGCTGCAAACAATTCATGTCCAGCAACCGCTAACGGAGCTACCCGCATGCAAAACTACAAGAAATTCATCCTGGCCGCGGCCGCCACCCTGGTGTTCTCGGCCAATGCGATGGCCGCCGAAAAACTCAAGATGGGCATCGAAGCGGCCTACCCGCCGTTCAACAACAAGGATGCCAGCGGCCAGGTAGTCGGTTTCGACAAAGACATCGGCGACGCCCTGTGCGCCAAGATGAAAGTCGAGTGCGAAGTCGTCACCTCCGACTGGGACGGCATCATCCCGGCCCTCAACGCCAAGAAGTTCGACTTCCTGGTGTCGTCGCTGTCGATCACCGACGAGCGCAAGCAGGCCGTGGACTTCACTGACCGCTACTACTCCAACAAGCTGCAGTTCATCGCGCCGAAAAACGTCGACTTCAAGACCGACAAGGCCTACCTCAAGGGCAAGACCATCGGCACCCAGCGCGCGACCCTGGCCGGTACCTGGCTGGAAGACACCTACGGTGACGACATCAAGGTCAGCCTCTACGACACCCAGGAAAACGCCTACCTGGACCTGACCTCCGGTCGCGTCGACGGCATCCTGGCCGACAAGTACGCCAACTACGACTGGCTGAAAAGCGAAGCCGGCAAGAACTACGAGTTCAAAGGCGACCCGGTGGTGGAAAGCGACGAAATCGGCATCGCGGTGCGCAAGGGTGACAACGAGCTGCGCAACAAGCTGAACGCCGCCATCAAGGAAATCGTCGCTGACGGCACCTACAAGAAGATCAACGACAAGTACTTCCCGTTCAGCATCTACTGATCCTGACGTGCCTGACCGGCGCGCCCACCCGGCGCGCCGGTCTTTAGCAAAGCCTGCTGCAACTTGAATAGACCTCCATGATTATCGAACTCCAAGGATTCGGCCCGGCGCTCGCCGCTGGCGCGCTGATGACCGTCAAACTGGCTCTCACGGCCTTAAGCCTGGGGCTGGTGCTCGGCCTGCTCGGCGCCTTGGCCAAGACTTCCCCGCACAAGTCACTGCAGTGGCTTGGCGGCACCTACTCGACCCTGGTGCGCGGCATCCCGGAACTGCTGTGGGTGCTGCTGATCTACTTCGGCACCGTCAACCTGATGCGTGCCCTGGGCGAGTTTTTCGGCAAACCTGACCTGGCGCTCAATGCCTTTGCCGCCGGCGTGATCGCCCTCGGCCTGTGCTTTGGCGCCTATGCCACGGAAGTGTTCCGTGGCGCGATCCTGGCCATTCCCAAGGGCCACCGCGAAGCGGGCGTAGCCCTGGGCCTGTCGAAGTGGCGGATCTTCACCCGGCTGATCATGCCGCAGATGTGGCGCATCGCCCTGCCGGGGCTGGGCAACCTGTTCATGATCCTGATGAAGGACACGGCCCTGGTCTCGGTCATCGGCCTGGAAGAAATCATGCGTCACGCGCAAAACGGCGTGACCATGACCAAGCAGCCGTTCACCTTCTATATGGTTGCCGCCTTCATGTACCTGGGCCTGACCGTCATCGCCATGACCGGCATGCACCTGCTGGAAAAACGCGCCGCTCGCGGCTTTGCCCGGAGCAACCAATGAACTGGGAAGTGATCATCAAGTGGCTGCCGAAGCTGGCCCAGGGCGCCACCCTGACCCTGGAACTGGTGGCCATCGCCGTCATCCTCGGCCTGCTGCTGGCGATTCCGCTGGGTATCGCTCGCTCGTCCAAGCGCTGGTACGTTCGCGCCCTGCCCTACGCCTACATCTTCTTCTTCCGCGGCACGCCCCTGCTGGTGCAACTGTTCCTGGTCTACTACGGCCTGGCGCAGTTCGACGCGGTGCGCAACAGCGCAATGTGGCCGTACCTGCGCGATCCGTTCTGGTGCGCTACCGCCACCATGACCCTGCACACGGCCGCCTACATCGCCGAGATCCTGCGCGGCGCGATCCAGGCCATCCCACCGGGTGAAATCGAAGCCGCCCGGGCGCTGGGCATGTCGCGGCCCAAGGCGCTGTTCTACATCATCCTGCCGCGTGCCGCGCGGATCGGCCTGCCGGCCTACAGCAACGAAGTGATCCTGATGCTCAAGGCCAGCGCCCTGGCCAGTACCGTGACCTTGCTCGAACTGACCGGCATGGCCCGCACCATCATTGCCCGCACCTACCTGCCGGTGGAGATCTTCTTCGCCGCTGGCATGTTCTACCTGCTGATGGCCTACGTCCTGGTCCGGGGTTTCAAGCTGCTGGAGCGCTGGTTGCGCGTCGATGCCTGCCAGGGACGCTGAGCCGTCGGTGCTGACGGGCGAGCAACTGCTCGCCCGCTTCCGCGCCCTCGATGCCTTCCTCTGCGAGCACCAGGCACTCTGGCGCCCGCGCCCGTTTACCCAACGCCAGTTGCCGTGGGAAACCGACCACCCGCAACTGGCCCAGTGGCTGCGCCAGCGCACACTGCAACACGCCGAAGACAGCCACAACCACCCTGAACAACTACTCGCGCCGGCCCCTTTCCCGGCGCTGGCCGCACAGTCGGTTGCCCTCAGCGCGCTCGCGCAATTCCCCGCCCACGCCATCGAACCCGCCGCGCCGCGCCTGAACGTCGACGTCCCGGGGCGCAAATGGCAGCAGATCGAAGCCTTTGCCGCCTGCCTGCACTTCGCCGGGCAACCCCGGCACTGGCTGGACTGGTGTGCCGGCAAGGGCCATCTGGGCCGCCGCCTGCTGCAAGCCGGCCAGCAACTGACCTGCCTGGAACATGACCCGGCGCTGATCGCCAGTGGCCAGGCCCTGAGTGCGCACCATCGGCTCACGGCCCAACATCTGCAGCAAGACGTGCTGGCGGCCGATGCGGCGGCCCGGGTCAGCGCCGACCTGACGCCGGTAGCCCTGCACGCCTGTGGCGACCTGCACGTGCGCCTGTTGCAACTGGCCAGCGCCGCCGGCTGCCCACACCTGGCCATCGCCCCGTGCTGCTACAACCGTACCCGCGCCAGCCAGTACCAAGCCCTTTCCAGCGCCGGCAAAGCCTCCAGCCTGCACCTGTCCCTCGACGACCTGGCCCTGCCGCTCAGCGAGACCGTGACCGCCGGCACCCGGGTCCGACGCCAACGTGACAGCTCCATGGCCCGGCGCCTGGGGTTCGACCTGCTGCAGCGGCAACTGCGCGGGCAGAACCAGTACCTGCCCACACCGTCGCTGCCCAGCGCCTGGCTGGACAAACCCTTTGCCGACTACTGCCGCGACCTGGCCGCACTCAAGGACTTATCCACCGTCGGCAGCCAGGACTGGTCGGCGCTGGAAGCCGCCGGCTGGCAACGCCTGGCCGAGGTGCGCAACCTGGAACTGTTGCGCGGCCTGTTTCGCCGCCCCCTGGAACTGTGGCTGGTCCTCGACCGCGCACTGTTCCTCGAATCCCAGGGCTACCAGGTTCGCCTCGGCACCTTCTGCGAAAGCACGCTGACACCGCGCAACTTGCTGCTGCTAGCCGAGCGCCATTAAGGGGCGTTTTGTCGCACCACAGCCTGTGGATAACTCTGTTGATGAAAATCCATATGAGCCTTTGGATCCAAGGCTTTTAGGGCCAAAAGCACCTTGGTCATTTTTTGTTCACATTAAAAAACGAACGAAAAAACAGCCAGTTGCGATTTGTTGAGAATTCCTGCAAAAAATCCTTCATCCAGACCGCCAGACAACAGCCAGTTGTGCATAAGCGTTAAAACCAAAGGACATAACTGCCGAATCCTGGCACCTGACCGGCCAACAATTGCGCCCATCAAAGGCAGTTGCTATACACAGTCATCGGGCGCCCTGCGCGTGCCAACAATCGCCGTATCCGACTGACAGGAAGCGCCAGTGACCTTCATTTCCTATGCTCAGAACTTCGAAGACATTCGCCTGTGGCGCGCCCTGAAGCACTTCGAAAACGGCTTCTACATCGACGTCGGCGCCAACCAGCCCACCGTGGATTCGGTGACCAAGGCGTTTTATGAGCGTGGCTGGACCGGCATCAACATCGAGCCAGTCCAGGTCTACCACGACGCCCTGTGCCAGGAACGGCCCAAAGACATCAACCTGCAATGCGTGGCCGGCGACAACGCCGAGGCCCTGACCTTCTACGCCATCGCCGACACCGGCCTGTCCACCGTAGAAGCCAGCGTCGCCAAGCAGCACCGCGACGCCGGCATGGACGTGCGCAGCCACACCGTGCACTCCCGCACCCTGACCTCGATCTGCGAAGAACACGTCAAAGGCCCGATCCACTTCCTCAAGATCGACGTCGAAGGCCACGAGGAAACCGTGCTGCGCGGCATGGACTTCAGCCAATGGCGCCCCTGGATCATCCTCATCGAAACCCCCTGGACCCGCGACCAGACCTGGGAACAACTGCTGCTCGACGCCGGCTACCACTCGGTGCTGTTCGACGGCCTCAACACCTTCTACCTGGCCGAAGAACACCTGCACTTCAAAGGCGCCTTCGAACTGGCCCCGTGCAACCTCGACGAGTTCCAGTTCTGCTACGGCCACCGCTTCAGCTACCCCCTGACCGACCTGGAAACCGCCCTGCACCACGAACGCCAACGCGCCGACCGCGCCGAAGCCGAACTCCACGCCCTGCGCAACAGCCGCTCCTGGCGAGCCGTCGAAAAGCTCAAGAAAGTGCTGCGCAGGGCCTGACCCTGAGCGCTACGCAAAAATAGTCAGAATTCAGGGGTTTACAGACGCAAAGCAATCGCTATAATCGTCGCCCAACACGCCGGTATAGCTCAGTTGGTAGAGCAACTGACTTGTAATCAGTAGGTCCCGGGTTCGACTCCTGGTGCCGGCACCACATTAGGCTCCATTGCATTCTACTGAATGCTCTGGAAGCCCCGAAAACCCGCCCTTTGGCGGGTTTTTTCGTTCCAGGACCCTCTGTCGGGATCCAACAAAATCCCCCTTCCCCGAGGGTATGTTAGGGGTACTGCGATTTCCCGGTCAGGAGCGCGTACCCCTATGCCACGTCTAGCGATCCCCCTCAGCGACCTGCAATGCCGCACGGCCAAAACCCGCGAACGCGCCTACAAACTGTTCGACGGCGGCGGCATGTACCTTTTCGTCAAACCCAATGGCGTGAAGACCTGGCGCTTGAAGTACACCAAGCCCAACGGCAAGGAAGGTACGCTCATCATCGGCAATTACCCTATCGTTACCCTTTCCGTCGCACGACGTAAGCGAGACGAAGCCAAGGCGTTGCTGCTCGACAACCTCGACCCAATGGAAGAAAAGAAGAAGGCCAAGATCGTAGCCCAGCGGGCGGCACTGCTTTTCGAAACCGTTGCTCTGGAGTGGCACGCCGACATGTCCCGTCGCTGGACTCAAGGCCACGCAAAAACCGTAATGAGCCGACTGCGTACCCACGTCTTCCCGCTGATCGGCCAACGGCCCATCTCCGAACTCGATACCCACGACCTGCTAGAAATCACCCAGCGCATCAAGGAACGCGGCACCATGGATGTGGCGTTAAGGGTACAGAACTACTTATCCACCATCATGCGCGGGGCCAAAAGAGCCCGGCAGATCACCATGAATCCTGCACTGGATCTGGCAGGCTCGATTCACGCGCCGCGCACAGTCCATCGCCCGGCCCTCTCTCTCAACCGCCTACCCGAACTGCTACACCGTATCGACAACTACAACGGCCGCGAGCTGACACGCCTTGCCGTCCTGCTCACGCTGCATGTGTTCGTCCGCTCCAGCGAACTGCGCTTCGCTCGATGGAGTGAGTTCGACCTCCAACGCGCCATGTGGGAAATCCCCGATACACGCGCATCGATTGAAGGAGTACGCAACTCCACGCGAGGGACCAAGATGAACGGCGACATTCAAATGGTTCCGCTATCGCCGCAGGTCATCGAGATTCTGGAGCGCCTGCGCAGCCTCAGTCGCTTTTCAGAGTTGGTGCTACCGGGCGACCACAAGTACTGGAAGCCCATGTCCGAGAACACGGTGAACACCATGCTCCGCAACGTCGGCTATGACACCAGCAAGGACGTGTGCGGCCACGGCTTCAGGACCATGGCCTGTAGCGCCCTACTAGAGTCCGGGTTATGGACCGACGCAGCCATCGAAAGACAAATGAGTCACAAGGAACGCAACCGCGTGCGCGCCGCGTATATCCACAAAGCTGAATTTCTGGAGCAGCGCCGGCTGATCATGGCGTGGTGGAGCAACTACATTGATGCCAATCGCAGCGGCCATGTAACGCCTCACGAATTCGCTCACCCAGTCGGCAACAACATCACCGCCCTACAAAATAGCCGTGGCGCATCCAAACGTGGGTAAGCCTGTGAGATCACCGTTGTCCGCCCTTCCACGCGGGTCCATCCAAGCGGGGCTGCAAAGCCGCCCTGCTTGGATGGACCTCATTTAAAAAATCTAAAGCCCACGCGAATTGTCTGTGGAAAACCATAGATTTCCACCGGTGGATAGTTTCATCCACAGCCGCAGAATTCCCGAAAATTCGAGCCTTGACCCAAATTATCCACAGGCGTAGAAAAGATCGGGCAAAGCGCTGTCGTTGACAGCAACCGAGGTAGCCAGAACCTTTAAGGCTACGCCACACCGTGGTGGTTCTCCCAAAGTGCGATTAGCGTCCGGCGGCTCGCACGGTCACAGCGATGTGATGGATGCCTACTTCTACCCGAGTGCCCACTGTGGCAACTCATACCCTTTTATAGCTGCCCTGCAGCAATCTATTCGCTTGGCCATTTCACTGCGCCAACCTGCGCCCGTCTCTTTCTCCCGGAAAGAGACGGGCGCTCCTACCGCTGCTGCAGCCCATCTCGTACAAGGCTTTGCGGCATTCCCCCTCGTGACAATCGGCGTGACAAACACCGAAGTCACCAGCAACAGCGATGCAGATGAAGGTGCTGCAGCCCACGGAATGGACTGCACCTGACTGACAGTCAGGCAGGCCCCGGTCATCGCATCACTGCCTTCACCAGACTCAGAATCTCGCAGCACCGGTCTCGTCAGCCAGTGCAGCCTCTACCCGCCCACTTCTTCGGAAGTGTTCAGGAGGCCAGATCATGAGATGCCCAAGCTCCCGGTCGTAAAGAGCCGCCAGTCCCGCGTTAGTGGACAACCCTCACAGGTCGCAGGGGCCTTGATCCCTGATAACACTCAACACTCGTGGCGGGATGACGTGGGGAAAGCTTCAAGGGTTTGGCTTCGAGAGGAGTTTGGTTATGGGATTGGTCGGTAGACGGGATGGGCGCAATTTTGGTTATGGTCGGCAACTGAGTTATGCAGGGCCGCAAGCGTTACGCGATCTGTTTGGCGGCGGGCATTACGGCACGGTCAAAGCGCACAGCGATCGCTGGCAGGCGTTTGTGCGCTGGTGTCGGTCGGAGGAAGGGCCGGGGTTTAACGATGCGCGGCAGATTAATTGGCAGACCTTGCTGGACTACGCCGGACATTTGCGCCAACAAGTTGAACAAGGTGAGCTGGCCATCGCCACTGCGCAAAACCGGTTGTCCAGTGTGAATCGGACCATGGCCGCGCTGCGCGGTGATCAGAATGTGAAAGTACCAAGTCCGAGCAAGACTCTGGGAATGCGGCGCACCACTGTTCGTCGTTCAGTGCCGCAAGGCCAAGACCGCGAACAGGTGAAGCGGATCGTAGAGGTACTTTGCGAAAACCAGCAGACGCGCGTCGCGGCCATCGCTCAGTTAGCGCGAGCCACCGGTATGCGTTTGCGTGAGGCGATTTTGGCCGACCTTCCTCGACTGCAACGGGAAGCCGAGCAGCTCGGGAGGATCAACATCCAGGACGGCACCAAAGGGGGCCGTTCGGGTGCGTCGGCGCCTCGCTGGATTACGGTAGATGATCATATTCGTAATGCGCTGAGGTTTGCCGAAAAAGTCTCGCCCGGAGGTAGCCGCAACCTGCTTGCACCGAATGAAAGCCACCTCGATTTCCAAAAGGGGATCGTCCGCCCCGCACGGGAGACCCTCCATGCCCATGGACTCAAAGGCTTTCATGAACTGCGAGCGGCCTATGCTTGCGAACGCTATGAGCAGATTACCCATTATCCCGCACCCATTAACGGGGGCCGTTGTTATCAGATCGACCGGCAACTCGATCAGCAGGCCCGTATACAAATCAGCTACGAGCTGGGGCATGGTCGTATTGATGTGGTATCGGCTTACATTGGTGGTCGAGCATGAGCAAGCCATTCGATATGGAGCTGTTCCTAGTGGGCGTTCTGACCGGGTCGCATACCACGCGCCAGCGCCACCTTCGCCAAGCGAAGGCTATCCATACAGCTATCGCTGAGCGCTGGCAACGCGACAACCCTTGGACTTGGCAGCAAAAGCATCTTGCGTGGTTTCTAAATCATGTGAGCCGGCACGCTGAATCGACGCGCTACTACTATCTGCTGACTATGCATTTACTCATTACTCGCTTAGGTAAATCATGGCAGTTCAAACGATAGGTGGATGTCAGCAACCGACCAAAATTGAACGCTCAAGAATCCGCCTAGATAATCGCTTCTACGGCAGTTCCCTACATTGCCCTTCCTTATCTCCCCGCATTACCCTCAGACTTTGCTACTCATCCAAGGCATAGGGATCGCCGTCATGGCTCTCGCAGAAATGTGAGGGTTTTGTTGTTTCTGAGGGCAACCTATCACTCTAACGCTCCTGATCATGCGTTCGGCAATCCACCTCTCACCTCTGCACCTTTTTTCAAACGCTCGAATTTCGCTCAAAATAGAAAAACCCCTCCTCTTTGTTCAAGATCCCCCTCCCCCGCCTTCGGTGCAAGACAAATGACAAGCTGACATTGACGTCGCCAAGCAATTCATGGCACTTTGGCATCACTAACTTGAATCCACTAAATGGACTGTTCTACTCCGACTCTTTCATGCCGAATGGTCGACAGCAGAGCTTAGAGGGATGCTTATGCCATGGCTGCAAACGGTGCTGGATGTTGAAATTAACGATCAAATTTCTTCTGACGACCGAACCACTCCAACAACGTTTTTAGGTTGGCCAAGACAGACTGTTTTTACCGACGTCATAGAGGGTGGACAAGCGGATTTTGACGCACCAATCGGACACCTCAGTGGCGCTGATAGGGCGTTACTCTATGCAAAGTACAATCAAGTTAGGCACTTAGACGAATTGAAACACGCTTTCCGTCAGCTATTTCAACCAGGGCAGAGCTATGGCGACCCTCTGATGATCGATCTCGGCTGTGGCCCTTTCACAGCCGGGCTATCTCTAGCGGCAACGCTAGGCAAAAACGACGTATTTGATTACTACGGCGTAGACCACTACCAATCGATGAGAGATCTTGGCCTGCGATTAGCTAACGCCACTCGGGCTCATGGCGGGTTGCACGATCGTACGAAGTACCAATTCCTGCAAGATTTGAATCAGGTAAATTTCGGCCCGATCCGAGGAAGCCTAACTCTGTTCGTCGCATCTTATTTGCTAGCGAGCCCAAATCTCAACATTGAAAATTTGGTACGAGACATGGTTAACGCCCATACCAGGGCAAGTTTGGGACCTGCCGCAGTGCTTTACACTAATAGTGCCCGCGCAGAGGCCAGAGCTAAATTCCCAGAATTTAAAAAGCTTCTCATCGAAGCAGGGTTTAATTTAGTGATCGATCATATAGACAGGTTCACAGAAACAATCAAAACGCCCACGGATGTCCACTACGCTCTTTTCTTTAAGCCTGCGAATTTTAGTATTCGACGAGACAAAGCCCTATGAAACTTCCGTTGCTAGATGACCTTATTCATGAGCAATTGGATATCTACGACGCTGATCCCGAGACCCCATTGTTTGTCTTGGGACCACCAGGGTCTGGTAAAACTTCTCTGGCAGTACTCCGGATGCAGTTGTTACGCTCGCTAGGACATTCGTGCCTGCTCATTACAAAAAATCGATTGCTAGCTTCTTTGGGTTCACAGCTTGGGAATCAAGCCCTCAACGTAACCACCATGCACTCCTTTATTAGCAGCGACCACTCGCAAAGAATTGGCTGTTTCGCACCCGAGCCTTATGGGCCATTCATATACGATTGGCCTACGCTGCTATCCAACTACGAACGGGCCAATATTGAACCACAGTGGGATCATTTGGTGATTGATGAAGGTCAAAACCTACCCGCTGGATTCTTCGCATGGGCTGTACGTTATGGTGCAAAAACTGTCAGTGTGTTCGCGGATGAGGACCAAACCACCGATAGCCAAAGAGCTTCTATCGAGGATATTCTCGCTGCGCCTATGCCCGATCCGATCCGACTATCAGCCAACCACCGGAACACTCGCGAAATAGCTGCGTTGGCCGAACACTTTCACAGATCAAGCACTCTCCCACCTGCCGTGGTACAAAGGCCACGTAGCGGAGATATGCCACGCCTTGTAACATTTACACAATGGAGTGACGCAATATCTTCTATTGCAAATCGCTTGACCAACCGGGGCGGCTCAATTGGCGTTATCGTCTATCCAGTGTCGAAAGCGCAAGCAGTGCATCAGATGCTGAAATCCGCGCTGCCGCCTGAGACCCGAGTAGATCTTTACACCCACCGAATGCCAAAGGGAGCTGAACAGAATATCCACCCAATGAAGGCAGGAATCACAGTATTGACTGGCGAGTCAGCTATCGGCCTAGAGTTCGACAGCGTCTACCTGCAGGATCTTTCGCGCTCCCTACCGAGCGTTGACAAAGATCAATGCCGTCGCATGTATATGCTTTGCGCAAGGGCTCGTGACTCGTTGATACTATTGAATGAACCGTCGCCGCTGACAACAGCCCAACTCTCAAGCCTTCCTGACTCGACTCTACTCTCACGATGACCCAACCATCGCAGCCCAGCTTGACCTTACCCTTGCAGTTCGAAAATGAGCCGCACTCGACGGAAACCACACCTGCTGCGCCTATGAGGCTTGCTTTCTCAATGGACCATCGGGCCTGGCTTAGCTTGCTGGCGGAGGAGTGGTGGCCTATAAGAAGAGATTTAGTTTGGGTCCGATTTGGTATAGACCAACCAGTGCAGACGCCTATAGCTGATGATCGAATAGAGGTGCTTGCCTGGGTCGATCCTCAAAAGCTGCCCAGCGACGCAAAAGTCATGATCTGGCGTAAGAGTGAATGGGTCAATGCCGCCTTAGGCACTCTAAAACCTAAGGATAAACAGCTGGTTTGGCCTGGCCCAGTTCCGCTTTTTGCAATTACTCACTTCTCGGTTACTTCGCAGGATCAGAAGGTGCGCCTACAAGGTATGGCGCAAGGCTTTGCAAACTTAGCACTGCCGGAACAAGAAATTTTTATAGAAGAGCACTCCGGATTACACCCGCGAGATCTGAAGGAAAAGACCCCGAAATTCCCTCTGCAACCTCCTGAGTATTGGAACGCACTGCGTGGCGCCGCCGCAATGGCTCTGTGGGCAGTTCCAAAGATCACCCCGTGGCTTGAAAAGGCCAGCGAATGGTTCGGTGAAACGAAATCCACACCCATGCCTTGGGCGCCTTGGCTCGAAAAAGCTCCTTGGGTGTGCTTCACGATGATCAGCGAAAGCGACTCACGAGATACTCTGCTCTGGCGTGCAATGCTTGAGGTCTTCATGCAATGCAATATTCGGGAATCTTGGCAATCTAGCGACCTCCTAGAGTCAATATGTGATAAAGCGCGTATTTTTGGTGTAGATCCAGAATCTCTAGACTCTTTACTTTTGGATACCGCTGCGATTTTAGATGACCGCGGTGTCATCGACTCAGCACTATCGCAACGAGATCCACTAGGGCTGGCTCTACAACTAGTACTGTTACGTCCTAAGCCTGAGCAATTTATCACCTGGAAAAACGATCTACGTAGTATTCCACCAGCTGTTTGGTGGTCCGCCGCGATCCTCAGCGGATTGATTGTAGGCTATCGTAATCTAGACATCCGTTTTCGCGGCGGCATCGCTGCCTCTAGACTTGCAGCCTTACAAATATGGCAACGCTCGGAAAAAAAACCGAAGAGTTTTCCGTTATGGGGTGCGACATCATCTCCCCTAGAGCTCGATATCAAGCAGGCAAACGCACGGTTGCAGATTGGTGAGGATGTAATTATTGATCGCCCCCTCAGCAGTCGAGGTCTTTGGTTTGCTGCCGATTATGAGAATTCAGATGTATTACAGATAGCTCAGGATATCGCTGAAAGACAATATCCTGAAGCCCTGCGCTCCTATGTAGATATCACAGATTTGACCATCGCCTACAGTGGTAGCGGCAGACTGACGGTGAATTCTGAAAATAAGACTGTATGCGCTAGAGGCAAAGTACTGATTGATATCGGACATGTTAAAGCAACTCGCGGATTGGATGTTTTGCGCTTCAAAAATTGGATTGCTTCAGGTTCCATTTCAGAAAGGCTAACAGATCCTCCACGAGAGATTCACGCTGAAGTACCAACTAACCATAGCAACCCACAGGGCTTAAGCCTTATTCCTGAATTCATCAGCACGGATGAGGAACAAAAACTTATCAATCTCGTTGACAGTAGCGATTGGCTAGGGGACCTCCGTCGACGCGTCCAGCATTATGGATGGAAATACGATTATCGCTCGCGCTCTATCCAACCTTCTTCTTATCTAGGGCCTTTGCCAGAGTGGGCAGACAATTTGGCATCCCGCCTAGTTGATCACGGATTAGTTTCTGAAAAACCGGATCAGGTAATAGTCAACGAATATATCGAAGGACAAGGCATCAGCAAACACGTAGATTGTCCAAGTTGCTTTAGAGGAACTATCGTAACCATAAGCCTAATTGAAACTTGGTCAATGATATTCCGTCGCCGCAACGAGAAATATGAAATGCTATTACCGCGTCGAAGCGCCGCATGTATGACCGGATCGTCAAGGTACGACTGGACGCACGAAATTCCACAGCGGAAAACTGAGGGGAAACAACTTCGAGGTCGGCGGATATCTTTGACCTTTCGCAAAGTTGACATTAGCTGATTTCAAAAACCAGCCTACTGCCCAGAAAATCAGTCAGTGCCTGCGATTTCATACCATGGCGGCAGTGCGTGGGAGACCTTCGAGTCTGCCGGGCTCCCTGATTTAGGTACAGCCGACAACGTACTGATACTTTATAAATCCCTGATTCGATTCCACTAAGCACCATAACTAGCTGATTTGTTTATAGTTACTAGTTGGGGTACGCCAAATTTTCCATCGAGTTCCATTCCCGCAGAAAACCTAACCTAGTGCCAAGCAACCGTTCGTCTGGTGCCCATACAACGTTCCAGAGAAGGCTTTAAAAATCTCTGGAACCCCCGAAAAACCCGCCTTCTGGCGGTTTTTCGGGGTTCTGTCGGGTAAATCAAAATCTGGTGGGCTCCAGCCCTCTTCTGTACCCTCTCGCCGCCGCTACGCCCCAATGCGAGCCAACTCCTGCATGTAGAACGGCTCCCCCTGCCTCTCCTTGATTCGCACACCAGCCTATCCCTTCTTGAAGCTACTTCTTCCTTGAAATCCATCTGCGCTCGCTACGGGGTGAATGTCAAAAGGCGATGATCTTGTTGCTGAATCGACCATCGTGTTTACTGTGTCGATCGCATGACGTTGGCAAAAGTCTTGCGCAAGTGTTTCCCTGCATGCAAAGACGGTTATCAAGTGGATTGCCTTTAAACAGGTACGGACACCCATGACGAATGCGGCACCAGCCATCAAACTCAGCACGCTTCGGCAAATAGCCCCCTATCTGAGTATGCGCGGCGTGTTTCCGCTGGAGTTCTTTCGGCGTTTTGGTATCTCTCCTCACGTTTTTCAGAACCCTGAGGCATGGGTCCCTCGAGCGGCGTGTTTTCAGATCGCCAACGAAATGGCCGCTATCGCACAGGATGCCTTCGCCGGTGCGTCGGTGGGACACCTGACCGATGTACGCTCACTCGGGGCATGGGGCGAATTGATATTGGGCTCAACCAACCTCGCTCAGGCTTGTGCCATGGCGGCGGTTCATACGGGGTTACTGCATCAAGGAGGAGAAGTAAAAATTGTCACCGAAGGGCGTACGACGAAACTAATCCACCACTTTAACGGCCACCATGGGGCTGACCCCAAGCAAGTCATCACCGCCAGCCTCGTGGTGCTGAGAAAAGTGCCTCTGATGTCCGGCGAGCCTGGCGCCATACGCGTCCAACTAAAAAGCCCGAGAGAACGAGGAGACGAGGCGCTTGAAAAGTACCTGGGCCCGAATCTGCAGATGAACGCTGAGCACAACATGATCGAGTTTGATCGCGAGTTGCTGGAGATTCCCCTGCAATACACTCGCGATGTAGCCTGGAAAACCACCCGAGCCTTAAAGTCGACCGCTGAAACTGCTGACGTGCTCGCCAGGCAGATTGCGGATCAGGAACGATCCAAACTTGCCACCATTTCCAGAAAGATTGGACTGTCGCCTCGAACGTTGCAGCGTCGCCTCGAGCATTGCGGCATCGACTTCGACGCGTTACGAGACGAGACACGTCGCAGCGAGGCATTTCAGTTACTGGCCAGCGGTAAATACACTGCGACCGAAATTGCCTATATGGTCGGCTACAGCGATCCCGCGCACTTTACTCGAGCCTTCAAGCGCTGGACCGGCAGCCCGCCCTCGCGCTACCGCGCCCTTCTGGAACATGATCGCTAACCGCCTCACCTGACCCCTCCCCCTTCGTCCAACCTTTTGGCCGCTTTCAGAGGCTGGCGTCGTGGCACGTACTCGCTTGGCTTTTGGCACCAAATGGCAAGTTTCCATTGGGGTGTTCTTATACAGTTTGAATAGGTAATGCCAACGTATAAGACCCAGAGGTTTAAATGTCCTACTCATCCACGGCCTGCATTGTCGCTCTGACATTGACAACGTTTGGGAGCGTGAACGCTCAGTCGTCGTCAGGTACAGCGCCCTTGGTGGGTGTTGATAATTTTATCCGTGCCGAGTCCGATCTCTACATGGGAAAAATGGTGGCCAGCGGCGGCTTTGGTCGGTTTGTGCATAGCCGCGAACCGGTGCCCATCGACGCTCAGAACGTCATCCGAATGAATCGCGACACGCTGTACTCATCAGCAGTATTCGATCTCGATGCCGGTCCAGTCACGATCACGTTGCCTGAGGCCGGTGGGAGGTTCATGTCGATGGCGGTGGTCAACGAAGACCACTACGTGCCCGCCGTCATATACGACGCTGGGCGCCATACGCTAACGAAAGAGGGTGTCGGCACACGTTATGTTTTTGTTGCTGTACGCACGTTCTTCGACCCCTCAGATCGCAAGGACCTTGAGCAGGTGCATGCACTGCAAGACGCAATCAAGGTCAGCCAGGCCCAGGCAGGGGAGTTCGTAGTACCGAAGTGGGATCAGGCGAGCCAGAAAAAGATCCGTGACGCGCTGGCTGTCCTGGGTTCGACGATCCCCGACTACAACCAGTCTTTTGGCCCCAGGGGCATGGTCAATCCGATCCACCACTTGATCGGAACTGCGACGGGATGGGGCGGAAACCCGGCCAAGGACGCTATCTACCTCGGCGGTGTGATGCCGCAGAACGACGGGAAAACCGTTTACCGACTCAAGGTTGGAGATGTGCCGGTCAACAGCTTCTGGTCCGTGAGTGTCTACAACGCGGACGGTTACTTCCAGAAGAACTCAAATGACGCCTATTCGTTGAATAACCTCACCGCCAAGAAAAGTGATGATGGCTCGATTGTGATTCAGTTCGGTGGTTGTGAGGCAACGATCGCTAACTGCCTGCCAATCACGCCCGGCTGGAACTATACGGTCCGACTTTATCAGCCGAGCGACGCAATACTGAGTGGCCAATGGCGCTTCCCAGAGCCGCAACCCGTCGCGCGCTGATCAAAGCATCAACTAAAAGGCTTCGCACTTTTAACAAGTAAAAGAGCCCGTCAGTTCGGTTTACAGCAAAGGAAAGCAACCATGACAACCGTCGCTGATTCAAACTTTTTTAAACATCCAGCGATACTCATTACCGGTGCGACCCTCGCAGTTGCGATGGCATTGCCTGCACACGCTGACGACTCCAGCAGCACGCCCTCCGTGACGGTCGGCGGCGGAGTTGCCGTCGGCCCGTTGTACCAAGGCTCTTCCCGGTACGCCGCCTTCCCGTCACTGAAACTCAAAGCGGTCCTGCCGACCGAAAACTGGGGCAAATTTACCGCGGCCTTCCCGGACGGACTGCGCTGGGACTTGCCTGGGCTGTCACCTTTCGGCGTGGCCCTGTTGCTGGGGTATGACCCGGGACGCAAGGAAAGAATCCACACCCTGGACGGTCGTGATAACTACCTGAAGGGAATGGGCAACCTGGACAGCACGGCCTTGGTGGGGGCAGAGGCCTATTGGGTCCTGCCGGCCGGTCGCCTGTTTGTTCGAGGCCTGCAATCGAGCCAGAGCCGAGATTACGGCGGTGAAAGCCTGGGCCGTACGGCGTACCTGGAGGCCGGGGTTGCCACAGCATATGCACTGTCTTCGACCTTGACCCTGGACTCGACCCTGTACGGCACCTGGAGCAATGAGAATGACATGATGGCGCGCTTCGGTATCACCGCTCAACAGGCTGCACGCACCCGGTTCGACGAATACCACCCAGGCGGAGGAATGCGTGACGTGACCTTGAAGCTGGGCCTCACCTGGCAATGGCAGCCACAACTGGCACTGGAAGGCGGCGTCAAGACCTACGCCCTGGTCTCCGATGCACGCAACAGCCCACTGACGGGTGAAAAAGTGGGCGCAGGCGCCTATCTGAATGCCCTCTACCGGTTTTGATCAGCCGGCAACACCGGGATAGATAAGGGAACACTCGATGAAAACAGTACATAAGCAGTTGGGGCTGGTCGGCCTGCTCTGGTCGGGGCTGGTGCTTGCCGACGATGCCGCCACCCAGGTCACGGACCCTCACTTCAAACTAGCCCCAGGCTATCTTGACTCGGCGCACTTACCACTGCGCCTGGCGTTGCTTGGCGCTCCACCCAAGCCTGACTCTGCGGCGCTGGCGCGGGATGAGGAAGCACAGCGTGCGGCGCTGTCGCTACGTGGCACAGCCCGGGAGAAACTCGCGGCAGCGGATGCGGAGTTGTCATTCCCCGGCCCGGCAAACGCATTCTCCTGCGCGATGGGCGGGCCGATCAGCGAGAAAAGCACCCCGCATCTTTATACCTTGATGCAGCGCACCCTGACGGACGCCGGCGGCTCCACCTATGCCGGGAAAAATGCCTACAACCGCACCCGCCCCTTCGTAGCGCATAACGAAGGGACCTGCCGCAAAGACATGGAACCACTGCTGCGCACGGATGGCTCCTGGCCGTCCGGTCACTCTGCTGCCGGTTGGGCCTGGGGGCTATTGCTGGCCGAGATTCAACCAACGCGCGCCACTGAACTGATGACTCGTGGGTTGTCATTCGGCCAGAGCCGAGTCATCTGCGATGCCCATTGGCAGAGCGACGTGGATGCAGGCCGCATCATGGGGGCGGCGACCGTGTCGAGTTTGCATAGCAATCCGGCGTTCCTGGCGGACTTGGCGGCCGCGAAGGAAGAGGTCAAGGCGGCTCAAAAAGCTGGCCTAAAACCTACAGGGGACTGTGCGGCCGAGGGCGTGGCGCTCTCGCTGACTCAGCACTGATCGGAGAAACACCATCATGCACAATGACAACCCTCGCTCGGCCTTGCGGCGTAAGCACGCTCACCTGGCACTGGTGGCTGGCACCTTTGCGGCAGCCGCGAGCAGTTTTTCGACGGGGGCCATGGCGGCGGACGGCGATAGCTGGACGTTCAACGGCGGGCCTTACGTATGGGGCGCCGGCATTCGTGGACACGTAGGCCATAGCAAGACCGGGACCCAGTTTATAAAGTCCGATTTTTCCGACATCGCGCGTACCGTCGATATGTCAGTGATGCTCATGGGCGAGGCGCGGCGCGGGCCATACAGCGTGCTCGCCGACCTGATGTACATCGACACCGACACCCGCAACCGTCTCTCGGCGGACGCCCCGGCGTCCAAGCTTGAGGTGGAAGGCAAGACCGCTTCTGGATTCTTGGGGGGCGGGTACACCGTGTTGGGTGATGAAAATCGTCGACTGGACGTCGCCGGCGGTGTGCGTGCCTGGTACAGCAGCACTACGATCAGCCTGCATGGTGGGCCGGCTGGCGGTCTGTCTGGCTCCGACAAGGCTACCTGGGCGGACGCCATGGCGGGGCTGCGTGGGCACTATGCCGTGAATGACCGATTCTGGCTGTCCTCATGGGGAATGGCAGGCGCGGGACAGTCTCGGGAAGACTGGGATCTGGCCGCACTGGCGGGCTGGGAGTTCTTGCCTGGCTTTTCTGCGGTCGCCGGTTACCGGGCCATGGGGGTGAATTATCGCCATGACGGTTTCGTCTACGACATTGTCCAGAAGGGTCCACTGTTGGGTATCAGTGGGCGATTCTGAAGCGCTCATAGCAAAATTCCCCAACAGTCAGAGAAAACGCTAAAAGCGCTACGCCTCCCGAAGAACCCGCCTAATGGCGGGTTTTTCCGTTTCGGCCGTGCGCCTATCTCCAGCCCCGCCTCCAGCCGCCTCCCCCCAGCCGCGAGAGTCTGTCAAAAGTCAGATTTGTCGTTTTTCAACATATCACAATGCCACTATTGTTCATTTTCCCACTATCATGTGCCCATTACCCTCGATCCCATGGCTGACGGCCCTGGTGTGCTAGATTTGTCGCCTCACAGCGGCACCTACGAACACGGACGTCCCGGCCTTTAACGCCTGGCACTTATACGGAAATTCCCCTCCATGGGCTTTTGCCTGGGTCACTGCATCACCTGTTGTTTGCCTGGAGTCCTGCGCACTGCACGCGGCTCGGGTTTCTGCGCATCTGGCGTTTGCAAGCGCAGGTTTTCGATAACGCGCACTGCGATCAATCAAGAAGCACCGCGGCGATCTGCAATCGCCAGCGGGGCGTAACGCATTCAGCTGCTGGGCTGACAAGAATTCCCGTCTGATGGGCGGGTTAAGGAATGGGGAAAAGGACATTGGTATGCGTGTAAATGGAAGAGTGAAGCCTACGGCCCTTGCGATGGCGGTAGCGGTCGGCCTGAGTGGTTGTGCGCAGATCGACAATTACATGGGCGAGTCCTCGGGGACCACCGCCTGTTTCACCGGTGCTGCGGTTGGCGCCTTGGTGGGCGTAGCGGTCGTGGCGCTGACCAAAGGCGACGGCAAGGACATGTTGGTTGCCGGGACCGCTGGCGCCGGTGTCGGTTGTGGCGTGGCCCTGCTGTACCAAGACCGGGTGCAAAAGCTGCAAGCCGTGGCCAAGCAGGAAGGCCTGGTGATGCAGGTCAACGAGTTGAACGCCAATGTCGCCGCCACGCCGAGCGCCGCGCCGAAGTTGCAAGCCGTTGGGGTTGAAGCCCAGGTCCAGTCTTCGGAGATGTTTGCCGTGGGCTCGGCGGAGCTGACCCCGGCCGGTCGTCGCCAACTGACGCTGCTGGCGACGGCACTGACAGACAAGCAAGCGGACAAGGCGCCGGCCACGAAGAAAATCCTGGTGGTCGGGCATACCGATGCCACCGGTTCGGCTGATTTCAATCAGAAGCTGTCGGAGCAACGTGCACGCGCCGTAGGCCAGATCCTCGCCGATGTCGGTATTCCCCGTCAGAACATTTACTACCAGGGCGCCGGTGCATCGCGCCCGCTGGCCAACAACGCCACCGAGCAGGGGCGCACCGAGAACCGGCGTGTCGAGTTCGTCGAAGTGCAGAACGAGCAGTTGCTGGTGGAGCGCGTGCGCAATGAGCGCAGCAACGCCAAGTACCTCGCCCACGGCACCGCGCCGGTCACCGCGACCAAGCCGGTGACTAGCAAGCCTTCGAGCAAACCTGCGGTCGTGGCCAGCAAGCCTGCAAAGACCTCGACCCCGATTGCCCAGGCGCCAGCGCCTGAAGTCAAAGCCCCCGTAATGGCCGACAGCTCGCCGAATGTTCCGCTCAGCGGCAAGGGTGGCGTCGACTTCGGTGGCCATCCAGTGACCGATACCCGCTCGCCGCTGGCCATGGGCATCACCCCGAAAAGCTCGCCTTTCGCCATCATCGGCACCGCCAACGCGGCGGCCCCGCTCAGTTCCTGCGTGGCCGACCTGCCGCGCGTCGAGGGTCAGGTCAAGAGCCTGGCGGACGACAAGCCGCTGAAGGAGTTCGCCACCACCGAGTTTTTCCCAGGGCTCAATGGCAAGCCATGGGCCACGGCGGTGAACGGTCACTCCGTGGCCGTGGGCCCCATCGCCGTGCTGCGTGACGGCGCCAAAGTGGCCCAGGCACCCAAGATGCAATTGATCACCGACTTCGCCGGCGCACAGAAAAAGCAGAGCCCGAGCTACGCCTCGGTCGCCAACACCTACGAAGGTGAGAGCCAGATTCTGTACCGCGTGTTCGCGCTCGATCAGCAAAAGTCGCCGTTGACCTGCATCGACCTCGTGTTCGACAAACGCGCCGGCAAAGCGGTCGCCGGTGAAATCTATTACCCGAAACAGGGTGACGCTTACGTCGCTCAGTTCACTCCCAAGCGTCGATAAGTAGAAAGGAACCCACCCATGCTCGAGATTTTCCGCGCGTTTTTTACCGCGTACTGGTATGTGATCATTCCGGTCGTGTTCACCGCCCTGATGGCCATTCCGGTCATTGTTTATTGGACTTCCTTCAAATACTGGTGGATGAACCTGCGCATTCGCATGCCGGGTTTTGGCCGGATTCGCCATTGGGTCAAGAACCCAGGTGAAAAGGAAAAGGCCGGCGAAGACAACCTTAAACCCCTCGGATTCCTGTCGTCCGAGAGGGAGTTGTGTGGGTTCTACGAGGCTTACTACCGCCAACACCAACCGTCGGAAGCCGCCTTCCGTCGCAACCAGGACTACCTGGGCAAGATCCACGAAGACGGTCGCCGCGAGAAGGGAATCGGCCTGTGGACCTTGATCGTGGTGCTGATGCTGATCGAAGCCACGGCCTTCGGTTTCGCCCTGGCGCCATTTGCCCTGACCCTGGCCACCCCTAACACGGCACTGGCGGGTGCATTCGCCATCGGTCTGGTGATTTCGATCATCGGTTTGTTCCTGTCCGAGTTTGCCGGCCGCGCGCTGTATAAAAACCGCGTCGTTGACCAGATCATGTCCTACGAGAACCTGCGCCGCAGCGGTGCCGGTGGCGACATGATGAGCACTGCCGTCATCACACTCGACAACACCAACGACGATGACGCAGACGCGCAATATCAACAAATGCTCAACCGGGTCAAAGTGGACAAGGACGGCGATAAGCCGGCCAAGCGCTACACCATGCTGATCGGTTATGGGATTTTCATCGTCGGCCTGGCCGTTGCAGCGTTCTGGGTCCGTACCGAAACCCTCAATGCCCAGGAAACCGACCTGATCGCCAACCCGCCAGCCGTGAGCCAGTCGGCCGACGACTTCCCGGCCAACGATGGCGTTCCGCTGCCGGACGACATGCAAGCGCTGTCCGATAACGCCGCAGGCAAATCGGCGCAGGATCAGATCGATGCCTTGCACCGTGCATCCCTGGTGACCTTTGCCGTCTTGAGCGGGCTGTTCATCTTCATTCAGGCGAGCTCCACTTACCTGGCGTTCATCTTCGGCTTTGCCGGCACGCATTCGCGCAAAGCCTGGGAGCTGACCCACAAGTTCTCCAGCGCCAATGACTACATGCGTTATCACGCCAACAAAGCCCGCTGCGTTGCCAACGACGCGCAAGCTTCGCTGGGTACGCTGCAAGGCCTGCAATTAAAAGTGTTCCGTGTCAGTGGCACCGACCAGGAAAAACTGCGCTCCGATCTGCTGAATCGCACCTTCGAGTCTTACATCCACCAGGAAGACGAAAAGGCGGCGGCCAAGGAAAAAATAAACACCAGAAAAGATACCGACAGACAGAATCGGCAGGTCATCGTCGACTACATGTCCAAGATCGTTAAGGAACTCAAGGCAGCCATTGATGCGAGTGACGATGACAAGATCAACGAACTGATTGCCAAAGCCAGCCCACGCTTTGAACAGATCAACGACAACGATCCGGAACTGGTCGACTACAAAAAGAGCTTCGCCGCGTTGAAGATCTTCTACGTAGCTCCCACTCCTGCACAGGCCGCCACGCCGGCCCCGGCTCCGGCCCCAGTAGTCGCCCCGGTCGTGGCCGTCACCGTGGAAGCAGCCCCTGCCCCCGCCGCCGCGCCAGCGCCAGCACCCGCGCCGTCGGCCACCGGCTTCGACCACAACGCCTTCGGCGACCTGACCGCCTTCGATGAAGATGACATCGACTACGTGGCCAACAAGAAAGGTGTGGACGCTGCCACTATCCGTCGCGCGCGCAAGCTGCAAATGCTCGATAAGCAGGAGGTCTGATGAAGTTCAAGAGCCTGTTGCTGGCTCTGGCATTCGTGCCCGCTGCCCTGGTGGCAGCGGAGCGCAATGATGTGCCGAGCTGCTACGCCCAGACCAAGATCGAGCAGTTTCGCAGTGCGCCTTCCGGGCGCATGTTGACGGTGGTGGTCGACCAGACCACGCCGCTGACCCAGGACCTGCAGAAAACCGCCTGGGGCCACATCAAGCGCTTCCTGCAGCCGGGCGACAAGCTGCGCCTGTACTCGTTCAGCGCCTACCTCGACGGCCATTACACGCGCCTGCAGTTTGCCGGCGAGCTGGAAAAGCCGATCGACCCGGCCGTGCTCGGCGATGTGCCGATGATGGCCAGCCGCAAGTTCGACAGCTGCATGAAGGGCCAACCGACCGCCTTCTATCAGCGCTTCGGCAAGGCCTTCGCCAGCGCCATGGGCAAGTCCAGCTCGGACATCCCGCGCAGCGAAATCCTGTTCAGCCTCAAGTCCATCGGCGACGACCTCAAGAGCGCCGAAGGGGTCAACGAGAACGTCATCCTGCTGATGTCCGACATGCTCGAGTACAGCGACTTCGGCAGCTTCTACAGCAACAACGGGATCCGCGAGATCAACCCGGGAGTGGAACTGGCGAAGGTCGAAAAGCAGAACCTGCTGGCTGACTTTGGCGGCGCCCGGGTCTATGTGCATGGGGCGGCCTTCGTGCCCACCCAGATCAAGAACGGCTACCGCAGCGGCAAGATGATCCAGAACCTCGAAGGCTTCTGGAGCCAGTACTTCGCCAAGTCCAACGCAGCACTCAACGGCTTCGGCAACCCCGAGTTGACGAGCGCTGTCGAGTGATTGATCGCCCGCCTGCGACTTGTGGGAGCGAGCCCGAGCGACAAGACTCGCCCCACAGGCAACGCCCATAAAAAAAGCCCCGAACCAGTCGGGGCTTTTTTTCAGCCTGGTATCAGGCCGCGATCACGCATGCAGTATCAGAACACGTTGATCGGGTAATCCACGTACACCCGCAGCTCGTTGCCGCTGACGTTGTACTCGCTGGATTTCTGCGACACGCGCAGGATCGAGCTACGCAGCTTCACGCTCAGGTCTTTGGCCGGGCCGCTCTGGACCACGTACTTGAACTGGTTGAAGATTTCGCGCTCGGTGCCGCCGGTGCTGGTGGAGGTGGTGATGTTGTCGCCACGCACGTAAGCCACGTTGTAGGTCAGGCCTGGCACGCCGAAAGCGCCGAAGTCGAGGCCGTAGCCCAACTGCCAGCTGCGCTCGTCTTCAGCGTTGAAGTCCGACCAGTAGGAGTTGGCCAGGTAGATGGTGTTGCCACCGTCACCGATACGACCCTGGTCTTTCTGGTAGCCGCCGTAGGCGTAGCCCAGGTTGCTGTCACCGGTGCTGCGCTGGTGCGCCAGGGTGAACGAGTGCGGGCCGGTGGCGAAGGTGGCGGCCAGGCTCCAGATCTTGTTGTCGTCGCCAGTGGCGCCGCTGTCACGAACGTAGGCGTCTTCCAGCTTGGTGCGGTAGCCGTTCAGGTCCAGGGTCAGGGACTGATCGCTGGCCAGCGGGAATACGTAGTTCAGGTTGATGTACTGCTTCTTCAGCACGTCTTCGACGTCGGAAGCGTACAGCGCGCCCTTGAACTGCTCGGTGAACTGGTAGCTACCGCCCAACACGTTGATCGACTTCAGACCACCGCTGTCACGGCCTTCCGCGCTTTTACGCGACTCGGCAGTGAAACGACCGGCGTTCAGTTCCAGGCCTTCGATCTCTTTGGAGGTCACCAGGGTACCGGTGTAGCTTTCCGGCAGCAGGCGGGAGTTGTCGTAGTTCAGCACCGGCAGGGCCGGCATCTGGTCACCGTAGGTCAGCACGGTGCTCGACAGACGGAATTTCACCGCCGCGCCAGCCTTGGACAGGTCGTTGGCGGCAGCGCCGCTGTCGCCTTGCTTGAAGAAGTCGATGCCACCGGCACCGCTACGACCCTTGCCGCCGTCCAGGCGCAGAGCGTACAGACCGAAAGCGTCCACGCCGACACCCACGGTGCCCTGGGTGAAGCCCGAGGAGAAGGTGCCAATGGCAGCCTGGCCCCATTCGGCCTTGTCGTCGTTACCATCCTTGTAATCGCGATTGATGTAAGCGTTGCGCAGCAGCACTTTCAGGCTGCTGTCCTCAACAAAACCCTTGGACTCAGCTTGGTCATTGGCCATTGCTTGAGTCGCGCTCAACATCCCCAGTGCGATCAGACTAATACGCTTATTCAACATGTTATTTTCCTTATTACGGGTTGATACGCGCTGTGACCGCTGGCTGAAATGGCTGCTTTTGCGCTCTTTTTTCATCCCTAAACAAAAGGGCCCGCCCACGCAAAAGCGTGGCGGGCCCTTTTTATTGTTTTGAGTCGTGGCTACGTGCCACAGGCGTTGGGGCGAATCCTAGCCGCGCATGTAACAGTGTGTCAATTTCGTGAATCGTCTGTAATAAGACGAAAATTGTCTAAGAAATCAGTTACCAACCGCACTCGCAGACTGCCTGACGAACGGCCTCGCCCACTCAATCAATGGGCACAACCGTCCAGCCCGCAGGCCGGTCCCACTGCGGCACTGTCACCCGCAGGCTGTTTCAGCGACTGGCCCAGCCAGTGGGCAAAGGCTTCAGGCTTGCCCAGCCAAGGGCCGATATCGATCAGGGAAAACTGGCCATCCTGCTCCAGTACCAGTGTCGGAAACCCTTGCCCGCCGACCTCTGCCAACAGCGCTCGGCTGTGCTTGAAGTGGCCTTGCAACTCAGTGGCCAGAACCTGCTTGAACGCAACGTCAAAAGCCTCGGCATCCAGGCCAATGGCGGCGGCCAGTTCCCGCAGCACCGCCGCGTCGGCAATGCGCCGGCCTTGTACATAGTGCGCGCTCTGCAAGCACCCGAGCAGCTCCAGGCCACGATGACCAAGACGCTGCGCCGCCAGCACCGCCGCCGTCGGTGGCGCCGAGTCGAAGACTGCCGAGTGATCGCGCAGCAGTCCGTCGAAATAGGCCTGGCCAAACGGCTGCCCGCTGTATTCGGCAATTCGCCGGTCGTGGGGCATCACATAGTCACGCAATTGCGCACTCACCGGCTGACGGTTGGCACCGGTCATCATGCCGCCGCCGTGCAGCAAAACCGGCACAAGCGCCTGCGCTGCCTGCACCAGGGGTTTGGCGCCATAGCACCAACCACACAGGGGGTCGTAAATGTAGTGAAGGGTTGGGCCGGGCATGTGGGGCTCCAGGAAAGGGTCAGAATTCGAGGGCAGCAGGTTATGCCTGACTCAAACCGGGAAAAACGCCGAAATGGGACTTGGTGTGTTGTGTAGAACGGTCGAATCGCCAAAGAAACAATTGGAAACAATCAAACACGGCCGCCCTTCAGGAATAATTAACAGAAGTAAATAGCAAGCATTACCATTCGCACCCTCGAATGACCTACCTCTCCGGATGCGTTTCAAATGCCTGCCCCCTTCCGTCTTACGTCCGTCACCCTAGGCCTGTGTGCCTCGTTGACTGGCGGTTTTGCCTGCGCTGCCACCACTGAATTGCCCGCCACCTCGATCAGCGCCGAAGTAGGCGAGGTCGACGATCCGCGGGTCAAGGAAGTCAGCACCGCGACCCGCACCGCCACCCCGGTGCGCTACGTCCCGCAGGCCATCGACTCGGTCAAGACCGCCAACCTCTCCGACTACGGCACCAATGACCTGGGTACGGCCCTGGGCGGCATCCCCAACGTCAGCAGCGGCGCCGACACGCGCTTCGACAGCTTGCGCATTCGCGGCTTCGACGCCAGCAACGACTTCTACCTCGACGGCATCCGCGACGACAGTCAGTACGTGCGCGACCTGCACAACATCGAGCGCATTGAAGTGCTCAAAGGCCCGGCCGCGGTGCTGTACGGCCGTGGCAGCCAGGGCGGGATCGTCAACCGGGTGAGCAAGTTGCCCGAGTTCGGCCGTCGCTCGACCCTCGAAGCCCAGGGCGGCAGCGAGGACATGCGCAGCCTGTACGCCGACCTGAGCACCGACCCGAGCGAAAACCTCAGCCTGCGCCTGAACATGGGCAACCTGGATGAAAACAGCTTTCGCGATGGCGTCAGTGGCAGCCGCCAGCTGTTCGCGCCGTCGATGAGCTGGCAACTGACACCGGACCTGAACTGGTTGGTGCAGTACGAATACAGCCGCTACAACCGCACCCCCGATCGCGGCATCCCGGCCATCAACGGACGGCCTGTCGATGTCGGCCGCGATACCACCTACGGCACCGATAACGATTTCATCGACGACAAGTCGCAATCCCTGCGCTCGAAACTCAGCTACGAGTTGGCCGATAACTGGCAACTGCGCCATACCCTGGGGGTGTTCAAGCTCAACAGCGATTTCGACAACACCTACGTCACCAACGTGAACCCCGTGACCCACCAGGTGGTTCGCCAGCATTGGCAGCAAGACCTGACCACCCGCAATGTGTTCAACAACCTGGAACTGGAAGGCGGTTTCAGCACCTTCGGCCTCGAGCATCGCCTGCTCAGCGGGCTGGAGCTGGGCAGCCAGCGCCGGGATCCGAAGCTGTACAACGCGGCCACCACACCACCGGGCAACAGCCCGGTGCCAGGCCTGGACCTGTACAACCCGGACCGGAATATCGTGCACACCGGGCGCATGCAGGTCTTCAGCGATTCCCACACCGAAGTCGAAAGCCGCGCCATTTACCTGCAGGACCAGTTACGCCTCAACGATCAATGGCAACTGCTGGCCGGCGTGCGTTATGACACGTTCGATGTCGACTCGACCAACCAGCTCAAGGACCTCTCCGAAGACCGCGACAGCCACAGCACCAGCCCACGGCTCGGCGTGGTCTGGACCCCGCTGCAGAACCACTCGTTCTACGCCTCCTGGAGCAAGACCTTCTCGCCGGTCGGTGGCGGCCTGATCGGCATCACCCCGGGCCTGACCACCAACGTCAACGACCTGAGCCCCGAACTGACCAAGCAGAAAGAAATCGGCGTGAAGAGTGACTGGCTCGACGAGCGCCTGAGCACCACCCTGGCGATCTACGAGCTTGAGCTCTACAACCGCCGCACCAGCGATCCCAACGATCCGACCGTGACCCTGCTCACCGGTGTGCAACGGTCGCGCGGCATCGAACTGACCGGCGCCGGGAAAATCACCGGCAACTGGTACCTGCGAGGCGGCATGGGTTTCCAGGACGCCACGGTCGAGAAAGACAACAACGGCTTTGAAGGCAAGCGCATCAGCAACGTTGCCAAGCGCAACGGCAGCCTGTTCATCACCTGGAAGCCGGAGATGGGCTGGTACGCCGAGACGGGACTGACCCTGGTGGGCGATCGTTATGCCGACAACCTCAACACCACGGTCCTGCCCGGCTATGGCCGCTGGGACGCCCTGGCCGGTTTCCGCCAGAAAGACTGGGACCTGCGCGCGGCGCTGAACAACATCAGCGACAAAACTTACTACGAGTCGTCGACCAGCGCCTTCCAGATCCAGCCAGGAGCCCCCCGCAGCCTGGTGGTCACCGGGACCTACAGTTTCTAAAGGCAAAAAAAAGCGCTGCCATCCGGGCAGCGCTTTACCAATCCATTGTTGTCTATCCCTGCATCACATCCCACAGCGCTTCCAGTTCTGCCTCGCTGAAAAAACCAGCGGGGTAGCGCTCGATCATCGTCCTGCGCGGGTCGGATTCCCTGACCTGTCGCGTTCCGTTGGACTTCAACCATTGCGCCAGCACTTGCAGCGACTCGCTATTCAGCGCCAAGGGATGCGCTGGCTGCTCGCTGACCCTGTTCATTGCAGCGCTCTCTCCCGGTTCTTGAGCGGCCAACTTATCCAAGGTTTATGACAGAACAACACCGTTCTACATTCCCGAGAATTACTCACGGGCACATACAAGAGCTATGCCAAGGCGCCTGGCAGCCCGACGTGCGGCAGCAAAAAGCCCGCAGTCCTTGCGGGCTGCGGGCTTGCCGGTTATTACTCGATGTCGCGGGCTAAAAATCCCGGTCATCGCTCACCACAGGCTGTTACAACTTCACTCAACCTTTGTGCGGTGCAGGCTGCTGTTGGGTCAGGCAATGAATGTTGCCGCCACCCAGTAACAGTTCACGCCCCGGCACCATCACCACTTCATGCTGCGGGAACAGGTTCTGCAGGATTTCCTTGGCCGGGCCATCCAGCGGATCGTCGAAACTCGGCGCAATGATGCCGCCGTTGACGATCAGGAAGTTCACGTAGGAACCGGCCAGGCGCACCGACGGATTGCGCTCCTGGCTGCCGTCTACCGGATCAACGCCAGCGCATTCTTCCTCGGTCGCATACAGCGGCCCCGGGATCGGCATCTTGTGCACGACGAACGGGCGGCCCTTGGCGTCGGTGCTGTTTTCCAGGACGTTCATGGCCGCCTGGCAACGTGGGTAGTTCGGGTCCTGCGGGTCGTCGGTCCAGGCCAGCAGCACTTCGCCGGGACGCACGTAGCAGCAGAAGTTATCCACATGGCCGTCGGTTTCGTCGTTGTACAGACCGTCCGGCAACCAGATGATCTTATCCACAGCCAGTTGCGCGCTGAGCACCGCTTCGATTTCGCTACGGCTCAGGTGCGCGTTGCGATTGCGGTTGAGCAGGCATTCTTCGGTGGTGATCAGCGTACCTTCACCGTCGACGTGGATCGAACCGCCTTCGAGCACGAAGCCCTCGGTGCGGTAACGCGAACTGCGCTCTATCTCGAGGATCTTGCCGGCGACTTGCGCGTCACGGTTCCACGGCGAGTACAGGCCGCCGTCGAAACCGCCCCAGGCGTTGAAGTCCCAGTGCACGCCGCGCACTTCACCGCTGTGGTTGATGACGAAGGTCGGGCCGGTATCACGTACCCAGGCGTCATCGCTGGACATCTCGACCAGGCGAATATTCGGTACGTCGAGGCGGGCGCGGGCGTTTTCGTATTGGCCGGCGGACACAGCAACGGTCACCGGTTCGAAGCGGGCAATGGCCTTGGCCACCGCCACGTGGGCGGCCTGTGCGGGCTTGCCGCCCAGGCGCCAGTTGTCCGGACGCTCTGGCCAGACCATCCAGGCCTGGGTCTGGGGGGCCCATTCAGCCGGCATGTAGAAACCGTCGGCGCGGGGGGTGCTGTGCAAAGTGCTCATAACAATCAGGACTCCAGGGAACCGTCTAGGGTTTTCAGCGGGCCATACAGGTTCGGACGCCGATCACGGAACGAACCCCAGGCGCTGCGGATGTGCTCCAGCTCATCCAGATCAAAACTGTGCACCAGTATGCCTTCTTCGGTCTGGTTGAGCTCCTCGACCTTCTCGCCGAACTGATTGGCGATGAACGAAGAACCGTAGAAGGTGATGTCGTAGCCGTCCTGTTCTTCGTTGCCGATGCGGTTGCTGGCGATCAGCGGCATCAGGTTGGCGCCGGCATGGCCCTGCTGCACACGCTGCCAGTGGTCGCGCGAGGAGATGGTCTTGTCGTGCGGCTCGCTGCCGATGGCCGTCGGGTAGAACAGAATCTCGGCACCGAGCAGCGCCATGCTGCGGGCGCACTCCGGGAACCACTGGTCCCAGCAGATGCCCACGCCGATTTTCGCGTAGCGGGTGTTCCACACCTTGAAGCCGGTGTCGCCCGGGTTGAAGTAATACTTTTCGTGGTAGCCAGGACCATCGGGGATGTGGCTTTTACGATAAATCCCCAGGTTGCTGCCATCGGCATCGATGATCGCAATGCTGTTGAAGCGCGCCCGACCCGCCAGCTCGTAGAAGCTGATCGGCAGGACCACCTGCAACTCCTTGGCGACTTTCTGGAAATGCTTGATGGCCACGTTGTCTTCAACGCGGGTCGCCAGTTGCAGGTAGTCCGGGTTCGGCTTCTGGCAGAAGTACGGGGCCTCGAACAGCTCCTGGATCAGAATGATCTGCGCGCCCTTGCTCGCGGCCTCACGGACCAGTTTCTCGGCGGTCTCAATGTTGGCTTCAAGGTCCCAGGAACAGGCCATCTGGGTAGCGGCGACAGTAACGATACGACTCATGAATCATCTCCCGGGCGGGTGCAGGGGGTCGAGCGTGGCATCGACCGATGACGGAAAGAGGTTCGGCCGGGCGCAGAAATCCACAGCGCGGCGTCAGGCGACTTTATAGCCGATAAAAATCGGCTTTTGAAGTACGCTGCATGCGCATTTATCTTTTTATAGCTTTTAATGCCGATAATAATCGATATTTGTGGAGGATTTACTGGCCTCATCGCGGGCAAGCGGGTTTACAGCCCTTCGTCCAGCACCTTCGCCAGCATGTCGACAAAAAAGTCGACACTCTGGCGCGACGTCACCATCGGCGGCTTGATCTTGAGGACGTTGAGGTAGTCTCCGGTCGGTTGCATGAAGATCCCCAGTTCGCGCAGGCGGTCGCACAGCAGGGTGGTTTCTTCGGTGGCCGGTTCCAGCGTCTCGCGGTTGCGGACCAGTTCCACTCCCAGGTAGAAACCCGAGCCATGCACCGCACCGACCAACGGATAACGCTCGACCAAGGCCTCCAGGCGCTCCTTGAAATAAC
This sequence comes from Pseudomonas sp. RA_35y_Pfl2_P32, assembly GCF_963970735.1. Lineage (NCBI taxonomy): Bacteria > Pseudomonadati > Pseudomonadota > Gammaproteobacteria > Pseudomonadales > Pseudomonadaceae > Pseudomonas > Pseudomonas sp. RA_35y_Pfl2_P32. The sequence goes on along the minus strand of NZ_CAXAQF010000006.1, from coordinate 93,149 downwards.
CGCCGACGACCTGGGCGTTTTCCCACAGTTTTTCTTCTTGCATCACGTCCAGCACCGCCATGCCGATGCGGCAACTCACCGGACTGCCACCGGCCGACGAGAAGAAATAGCCTTCAGCTTCCAGCGCCTGGGCAATGTCCCGCCGGGTAATCACCGCCCCCAACGGCTGGCCATTGCCCATGCCCTTGGCCATGGTGATGATGTCCGGGACCACACCCTGCTCCTCGAAGCCCCAGAAAAACTTGCCCATGCGCCCATAACCCACCTGCACCTCGTCGGCGATGCACACCCCGCCCCGGGCGCGGACCAGCCCATAGACCTGCTGCAGATACCCCGCTGGCAACGAGATGCCACCGGCGTTGCCATACACCGGCTCGCAGATAAAGCCCGCCAACGGGCGCTTCTGCTCGTCCAGTCGAGCCAGGTGGTGCTCGACGCTGCGCACGTAATCCGGCGCACTGTCGGGCCCACGGAACTCACCCCGGTAGGTGTTCGGCGCGGTGACCGGGTGTACCCAGTCGGGGCGGCTGCTGAGCGCTTGCGGGTTGTCGGCAATCGAGGTCGACACCGCGTCCGCCCCCACCGTCCAGCCGTGATACGCCTCCAGCACACTGAGCATGTCGCGCGCGCCGCTGTAGGCCCAGGCCAGGCGGATCGCCAGGTCGTTGGCCTCGCTGCCGCTGTTGACCAGGAACACCCGGTCCATCGAGTCCGGCGCCAGCGCCAGCAGGCGCTCGGAGAACTCGGCGATGGCGGCATAGTGAAAGCGCGAGTTGGTGTTGAGCAGCGACCACTGCCGGCCGGCCTCGGCGGCCATGCGCGGGTGACCGTGGCCCAGCACCGCGACGTTATTGAGCATGTCCAGGTAGGAGCGGCCCTGCATATCGATCAAGTGGTTGCGCCAGCCCCGCTCGATGCGCGGCGGATCGACGTAATAGTGCTTTTGCGAACGGGCGAAGCTGGCATCCCGGCGGGCCAGCAACGTGTGCGGATCGAGCTCGACCTCGGCATCGCAGGCCAACCCCAGCAACGCCGCCGGAGAGGGGCACAACGCCTGCCAGGCCGGGGCCCGGGACGGTGTGCAGAACAGCGGCGGATTGAGTTCGGCGCCACGACACAGTTGCACCCGCAACGCGCCGCCGACCTCCCCCAGCACCTGGCCCTTGAGCACCGCGGCACCGCTGTGCAGCAACGGGCTGACGCCCCACAGGCGTACGCTCAACTGGGCACTGTCGAGCTGCAGCCGGCCATCGGCGCTCAAGTGGACAATGCCGGCAAACGGCGCCTCGACCGCAGTGCCGGCCGGCACTTGCAAGTCGACGTGCAGCGGGTAAGTGTCCGGCTCCACTGCACTGTCCGGCCGGGTCCGGGACAAACGGTACTGCCCGTAGCGGCTGGCCGCCAGACCGTGGGTCACCGCCGCTTCCGCCAGCAGACGCTGATCGATCCCCTCCTGCTCCCAGTTGCCGGCCTCGAAATGAGTACTCAACACGCCCAGGTCGATCAAGGCGAACTCGCGTCCCACCAGGCTCGGTAGCAAGGGCGCAAACCCCTGGCTGGCAATCACCGGCAACGACTCGCCGGCGGTCACCAGGATCGCCGCTTCCATCAGCTCGAACGGCACCGACGTGGCGACACGGAAGATCTCCCACTCGTGGCTCAGGTTGTCGCGGCTGTACTGGTTCTGCGGATCGATGCTCACCTGCTGCTCACCGCTGAGCACCAGCACCGCCGCCCGCGCCACAATCAGCGGCCACAGCGCCTGCAACTCTGCACGCTGCAGCGGATTGACCGCGTGGTAGGCGCGCACCGCCGGCAGGATCACCATGGGGTCGCCGTCGGCATGGTGCAGCAGCGCCGCGCAGGTCACCGACAGGTCGGTGATGCGCCAGGTGCGGATCAGGTCGCCGAAATCGATGACCCCCTGCAACTGCCAATGGCGTTGCGCGTCCCGCGTCCAGACCACGTTGTCGTCGGTGATGTCCATGTGGATCGCCTGCACCGGCAGCTTCGCCTGCAAGGGTAGCAAGCGCCGCTCGGCGTGCACGGCGGCGGCGCTGATCAGCTCGCGCTGCTGCGGGTCGCCGATCACCGGCAGCAGGTGCTCGATCAATGCGCTGGCGTGGCGGGCATCCCACTGCAGCGTGCGCTCCAGCCCCGGGTGGGTGAACCCGGCGAGGGCCAGGTCCATCTCGCCGCAGAGCCGACCGAAACCGGCCACCACCTCATGGCCCAGGTGATCGAGGTGGGTCAGGGATTGCCCGTCGATGTAGTCGAGCACGCGCACGTGCAGGGACTGGCCGGCCAGCTCCAGGGTCAGCAGGTCGGCGCCGTTCTTCGCGGCGATGACCCGCGGCACCTGCAGCCCGGGGCACGCCGCCAGGTGTTTGAGCGCGGCGTGCTGGGCCTCAAGCTCCAGCGCAGCGTAGTCGCCACGGCAGATTTTCAGGACAAAACGACCCGAATCGCTGTCGAGCCGATAGTTGAGGTCCTGCTGGCTGCCCAGTGACTGCAGCGTCCCGCTCAGCCCGTAGTGCTCACGCAGCAGCTCCAGCGCTTGCTCTGCGGTGACGTGCGGACTGGCCAGACTGGCGCGGTGAATCAACGTGGCGAGCAACATACAACGACCCCTGGATTTTTTGTAAGGCGTCTATATCGCCACCGCTCAGGGCGATACGCAACCCCCTGGCAGTGGTCAGTGATCGGCCAGCGTGGCGCAACGCGTTGCGTGAGTGTCTCGCCACGCAAGCCTAGGCATAATGCAGCGGTACCCTCAGGCGACGCCCGACACCCATGACTCCAGCCCTCCCCCGCAGACCCCGTTGGCGCAGCCTGGCCCTGCTTGCCCTGTGCCTGGCCCCCTTGCTGTGGCCGCTGGAACACCTGGCCGAGCGTTACTACCGCAGCGAACTGGCCGGACAGAACCGCCAGACCCTGGACCTGTACGTCGCCAACCTGCTGGGCACCCTGCACCGCTACGAGGTGCTGCCACAGATCCTCGGCGATCTGCCCGCCTTGCGTGCCGTCCTGAGGACGCCGGACGAGGGCGTGGCCCAGGGCAACGCCAACCGCTTCCTGAAAAACATCAGCGCCCAGACCGGTGCCGAGGTCATGTACCTGATGGACGTGCGCGGCAACACGCTGGCCACGTCGAACTGGGACAAGCAGGACAGCTTCATCGGCCGCAACTTCGCCTTCCGTCCGTACTTCAGCGAAGCCATGCAGGGTCGCCTCGGGCGCTTTTTCGGCCTGGGCACCACCTCCACCAAACGTGGCTATTACTTCGCCGCCGCCGTGCGCGACGGCGAGGACATCCTCGGCGTGCTGGTGATCAAGGTCGACCTGGACCACACCGAAAGCCTGTGGGGCAAAACCCCGGAACAACTGCTGGTGACCGACCACAATGGCGTGGTCATCCTCACCTCCCGGGCCGACTGGCGCTTCCGTGCAAGCCGGCCGCTGACGGAGGACGAACGCACCGCCATCGCCGCCGTGCAGCCCTACCCGACCCTCGATCCACGGCCCTTGCAGATCGACCAGAACGCCTGGTTGACCCAGACCCAGCAGATCGATGAGACCGGCTGGCGCGTCAGCATTCTTGCGCCCAGGACCCTGATCGACCGCCCCGTGCGCACCGTATTGGCCATTGGCGGCGCGACGCTGCTGGTGCTGATGTTGCTGCTGGGGTTGATGATGCAGCGCCGGCGTCATTACCTGCAGCGCATCGACTTCGAAGCCAAGACCCGGCGCGAACTGGAAGCCCGGGTGGCCGAGCGGACCAGTGACCTGGAAGGCCTCAACCGCCGGCTCCGGGAGGAAGTGCTGGAGCGCGAGCAGGCGCAACAGGAACTGGTGCGGGCCCAGGACGACCTGGTGCAGGCCGGCAAACTTTCGGCGCTGGGCACCATGTCGGCGAGCATCAGCCACGAACTCAATCAACCGCTGGCGGCGATTCGCAGCTATGCCGAGAACGCCGAGGTGCTGCTCGATCATCAACGCACCGACGATGCCCGCGGCAACCTCAAGCTGATCAGCGAACTGACCGGGCGCATGGCCTCGATCATCGCCCACCTGCGCGCCTTTGCCCGGCGCGACCGCCATGCCCCGGAAAGCGTCGCCCTGCAACCGGCGCTGGACGATGCCCTGGCGTTGCTGGCCAAGCGTCGCCGCAGCATGGAAGTGGAGTTGATTCGTGACCTGCCGGCCGCCGCGCTGTGGGTCGAGGCCGGCGAAACCCGGCTGCGCCAGGTGTTGGGCAACCTGCTGGCCAATGCCCTGGATGCCCTCACCGAAAAAGGTCCGCCGCGCAAACTCTGGTTGAGTGCCGAAACCACCGCCGAGGGCGTCAATCTGTACATTCGCGATAACGGCCCGGGGTTCTGCATGGAAGCCCTGGGCCGCGCCAGCGAGCCGTTCTACACCACCAAGACCCGCACCCAGGGCCTTGGCCTGGGGCTGGCCATCTGCGAAACCTTGATGCGCGCCTTCGGTGGTGAACTGTCGTTCGCCAACCACAAGGAAGGCGGCGCCCTGATCACCCTGCGGCTGCGCGCTGGCGCACCCGGTGTAAGCCTGCAACCGTCCGAGGACCGCAGTGAATGAGCAACCTGATCGACAATCGGATTGAAGTGGTGCTGATCGACGACGATCCGCACTTGCGCCAGGCCCTGAGCCAGACGCTGGACCTGGCCGGGCTGAAAATCCTGCCGCTGGCGCAAGCCCAGGGCCTGGCCGCGCGCCTGGAGCGTGACTGGCCCGGCGTGGTGGTCAGCGACATTCGCATGCCCGGCATGGACGGCCTGGAGTTGCTGGCCGAACTGCACGCCCAGGATCCGGAGCTGCCGGTCTTGCTGATTACCGGTCACGGCGACGTGCCCCTGGCGGTGCAGGCAATGCGCGCCGGAGCCTATGACTTCCTCGAAAAACCCTTCGCCAGCGATGCCCTGCTCGACAGCGTGCGCCGGGCCCTGGCCCTGCGCCGCCTGGTCCTGGAAAACCGCAGCCTGCGCCTGGCCCTGAGCGATCGCAATGAACTGAGCACGCGGCTGATCGGCCATTCACCGTCGATGCTGCGCCTGCGCGAGCAGATCGGTGCGCTGGCCCCGACCAAGGCCGATGTGCTGATCCTCGGCGAGACCGGCGCCGGCAAGGAAGTGGTGGCCCGCGCCCTGCACGACTTGTCGAACCGCCGCAACGGCCCCTTTGTCGCGATCAACGCCGGCGCGTTGGCCGAGTCGGTGGTCGAAAGCGAGCTATTTGGCCATGAACCGGGGGCGTTCACCGGGGCGCAGAAACGGCGCATCGGCAAATTCGAATTCGCCAATGGCGGCACGCTGTTCCTCGATGAAATCGAAAGCATGAGCCTGGACGTGCAGGTCAAGCTGCTGCGTCTGCTGCAAGAGCGGGTGGTGGAACGGCTGGGGGGCAATCAGTTGATCCCACTGGACATCCGCATCATTGCCGCCACCAAGGAAGACCTGCGCCAATCCGCCGACCAGGGGCGTTTTCGCGCCGACCTGTACTACCGCCTGAACGTCGCGCCCCTGCGCATTCCGCCCCTGCGCGAACGCGGCGAAGATGCGCTGGTGATGTTCCAGCACTTTGCCAATGAAGCCAGCGAACGCCACGGCCTGGCGCCCCACGAATTGCTCCCCGGGCAACGGGCGATGTTGCTGCGCCATCGCTGGCCGGGCAACGTGCGCGAACTGCAAAATGCCGCCGAGCGGTTTGCCCTCGGCCTGGAACTGGCGCTCGACCCCACTGCCGCCGATGGCAGTCCCGCGCCGCTGACTGCCGAGCCCAGCGGCAACCTCAGTGAGCAGGTGGAAAGCTTCGAAAAGAACCTGATCGCCGCCGAACTGGCGCGCTCCCACAGTTCCCTGCGCAGCGTCGCCGAAGCCCTGGGGGTGCCGCGCAAGACCCTGCATGACAAACTGCGCAAACACGGCTTGAACTTCGCCGACGCCGCCGGCGCCCACAACAGCGCCGAGGAACTCGATTGAGCCGCATACCGCCATCTGTCATCCCGGCAACCCACCATGAGGTCCGTGCATGAACCACGACAGTCGTTACCTGGAATCGATCCTGCACCACGACATCCCCCTGACGCGGGAGATGGGCCTCAAGGTGCTCGACTGGCAGTCCGGGCAATTGCGCCTGCAGCTACCGCTGGCAGCCAACGTCAACCACAAGAGCACCATGTTCGGTGGCAGCCTGTACTGCGCCGCCGTGCTGGCCGGTTGGGGCTGGTTGCACTTGCGCCTGCGCGAAGCCGGCATCGAGGACGGGCACATCGTGATCCAGGAAGGGCACATCAGCTACCCGCTGCCGGTGACCACCGACGGGATTGCCCTCTGTGAAGCTCCGAGTGCGGCGGTGTGGAAAAAATTCGTGACGATGTACGAACGCTACGGCCGGGCACGATTGACGCTGCATGCGCGGATTGTGAATGCCGGGAGTGATGAGGATGCGGTGACGTTTACCGGGCAGTATGTGCTGCATCGCTAGCACTGGCTGGCTATCAAAGCTGACGATGACGCGACTGCCCTCGGCGTCATCGTTCCTGCCAACCCCCGCACTAAACGACAGCGACGATCAGTCAGACTTTGGAAGTTTGTCGTACGTCACCACCACATTTGCCGAACCGTCGGCAACGAGTTGCTTGTTCGACTTAAATTCTCCATTCCGACAGGTCACAGACCGATAACCAACCAGTTCAATCGTGACGCTATAACCCTGGGCACTTTCACTCGAACGACAAAGAGTATCGTTGCTGTACAGTTGAGTGGTGGTGTTGGGACGATGGTCGACTGACGCCATACCTATTATGTGCGGCGTGCCTTCTACCTCGATTTGCGGTGAGATATTGACGCCGACATAGGTCTGCGAAGTTAATACCAAGTCCTTGTCGCCATGTTTTACAACCCCGCTTGTCGTCAACAACGTCAAGCCCTCTGGCGGGGACTTGATCGTGACAGTCCCGGCGGACGCGCTCCCGAAATAAAGTGAAAGTCCAACCAATAAAAGCACTTTATCGATTTTCATTTGAACCTCAGCCCCATCAGTCACCCACCATCATCAGGTATGTTGGATGCTAGCACTCAGCCCCCTACTTGAAACCTGTCATATCTGACAGTGTGCAAACATACAGTGATCAAACAGGGGATGACTTTACAGGCTGACTGTTCAGTTTGAACTCAAGCTCAATAACTTCTCTCGCCATGACACGCCCGCAGGCAATGCCAAAAAGTAGTTGTTAAGCAGCGACTCCCGCGCAGGATAGCTGAATCGTTCGCCACTCAACTCCAGCACCTCGCCGCCCGCGCCTTCGAGTACGCCTTGGGCTGCCGCGGTATCCCACTGGGACGTCGGCGCCAATCGCGGGTAACAATCCGCCGCACCTTCGGCCAGCAGGCAGAACTTCAACGAACTGCCGATGTTCGCCAGCTGCAACTCACCCAGGCTGGCACTCAAGCCCGCCAGCAAACGCTCTTGCTCCGGGCTGGAATGGCGGCGGCTGGCGACCACGGTAAAGGCTTCGCCTGCGGCCGGCGCCTGGCGGACCTGGATCGGCAACGCGGCGCTGTCTTTGTCGGCGCGCCAGGCGCCGAGCCCGGCACCGCCGAAGTAGCAGCGGCCATTGGTCGGCATCGACACCACCCCAAACACCACGCGTCCCTGCTCGATCAATGCGATGTTGACGGTGAACTCTTCACTGCCGGCGATGAACTCCTTGGTGCCATCCAACGGGTCCACCAGCCACCAGCGCTGCCAGCCGGCACGCACGGCCTGGGGGATATTGGCGTCTTCTTCCGACAGCACCGGGATGCTCGGGTCAAGCGCCGTCAGGCCCGCGAGAATCACATGGTGTGCAGCCAGGTCGGCGGCGGTGACCGGCGAGTCGTCGGTCTTGGTCATCACCTCGGTACCGGTGCGCCAGAACGGCAGGATCGCCTCGCCAGCCTGCAGCGCCAGCTCGACCACCGACGCCAGCAACGGGTGTGTCGGGGGTAAATTCCTCATGGCTGGAACGCTCCGCGCTGGGTCAGCAGGTCACGGGCCAGGTAGAGCGCCGCCAAGGCGCGGCCTTCGGTGAACTGCGAGTTTTGCGCCAGCGCGGCCAGTTCGCGCAGATTGACCCGATCGACTCGCATCGGCTCCGGCTCATCCCCTTCCAGGCGCTCTTCATAGAGCTCGGTGGCCAGCACCACCTGAATCTTCTGGCTCATGTAACCGGGCGACAGCGACAGCTCGGTCAGGTGCTCCAGTTGCCGCGCGCCAAAACCGGCCTCCTCCTTGAGCTCGCGCTCGGCGGCGGCCAGCACATCCTCGCCCGGCTCGATCAGGCCCTTGGGCAATGACATTTCATAGGCATCGGTGCCACCGCAGTACTCTTCGACCAGCACCGCGTGGTCGGCATCGAGCATCGCCACAATCATCACTGCGCCATACCCGGCGCCCTTGCCGACCAATCGCTCGTAGGTGCGCTCCACGCCATTGGAGAAGCGCAGTTGCACCTCTTCCACGCAAAACAGGCGGCTGGTGGCGACGATCTCGCGGGCTAGGACTTCGGGTTTTTGGCGCATAGCGGCTCCTTGGCGTGAACGGGTTACTATACCCGGCCTTTCCTGATTGTTTATGCCGGATATCTGTTTCCCGCTGGAGAAGCCTGCAATGCCCACACTGCCCTGGCGTGACATCGATACCGTTCTGCTGGATATGGACGGCACCCTGCTGGACCTGCACTACGACAACCATTTCTGGATGGAACACCTGCCCCAGCGCTACGCCGAATGGCACGGTATCAGCCGGGCCATGGCCGAGCTGGAAATGCAGCCGTTGTTCGAGCGCAACGCCGGTCAATTGCAATGGTATTGCCTGGATTTCTGGAGCAGCGAACTGCGTTTGCCGGTGCGCGAGTTGAAGCTGGAAACCGCCCACCTGATCGCCCTGCGCCCAGATGCCGATACCTTTCTGGCGGCAATCAAGCAGGCCGGCAAGCAGGTCATCCTGATTACCAACGCGCACCGCGATTCGTTGTCGTTGAAACTGGAAAGGATCGAACTGGCGCCCTACTTCGAACGCTTGATCAGCTCCCACGACTATGGCTTCCCCAAGGAGAGCCAGCAGTTCTGGGATGCGTTGCAGGCCGACATCGGCTTCGAGCCAAGCCGCAGCCTGTTCATCGATGACACCTTGCCGATCCTGCGCAGTGCGCGGGAGTTTGGTGTGGCGCATTTACTGGCCGTCAGCGTGCCGGATAGTCGCAAGGGGCCCAAGGACACGGCCGAGTTCGCCGCGGTGGGGGATTATCAAGCGCTTATTGCTGGGCTTTAGACCTAGTCGACGGCATCGCGAGCAAGCGGAGCGCCGCTTGCTCGCGATAGCGGTCTTAAGCGTTACTCAGGAATACGCAACGACTGCCCCGGGTAAATCTTGTTCACATCCTTGAGCATCGGCTTGTTGGCATCAAAGATTTTTTGATACTTGTTGGCATCTCCATACACACGCAAGGAGATCGCGCTAAGGGTGTCGCCCTTCACGACCGTCACAAATGTAGCGGCCTTGACCACAGGACCAGTCACCGTGATCTGGTCATCGACACTGCCGACGCCGGCAATGTTGCCCACCGCCAGGAGGATCTTCTCTTTCTCTTCCTGACTGCTGACTTCGCCCGTCACAGTCACCTTGTCGCCATCCACCGTGGCCTGCACATTCGGATTGCCCAGGCCGACCTTCGCGATGTGATCCTTCAACTGCTCGCTCGCATTGGCGTTACCCGGTGTCAGCAGATCAATCAGTTTTTCGCCTGCTTCTTTCACAAAGCTAAAAAGACTCATGGTGCACTCTCCTTGGGTTTAATAGGTCCGGTCGCGAAAGACTAGACCAACTCTGCGCAACGCGGTTCCCAATCGACCAATGACGCACATCAACCCAACCGCTAGAATCGCTCCTCATCGCGCACAGGAATGAAGATGGACATCAAGCAGCTGAAATTCCTCATCGCCCTCGACGAAACCCGCCATTTCGGCCAGGCCGCCGCGCGCTGTCACATCACCCAGCCCACCCTGTCGATGCGCTTGCGCAACCTGGAAGAAGAACTGGACCTGCCGCTGGTCAATCGCGGCCAGCGCTTCGAAGGGTTTACCGCCCCCGGTGAGCGGGTGCTGGCCTGGGCGCGCACCGTGCTGGCCGCCTATGACGGCCTGTATGCCGAAGCCGCGGCCTGCCGCGGCAACCTGGTCGGCACGCTGCGCCTGGGGGTGGTGCCGCTGTCGAGTTTCGATCCGCTGCCTTTATTGCACCAACTGCACGGCGAACACCCGAACCTGCGCTTCGAGCTGTCGGCCCTGAGTTCCGAGCAAATCCTCGAACAACTGGCGAACAACCGGCTGGACCTGGGCGTGTCCTACCTCGAGCGCCTGGATGGCGAACGCTTCGACTCGCTGGCCTTCAGCGAAACCCGCATGGGCCTGCTCTATGACCAGCGCTTCTTCACCTTCGGCGAGACGCCTTTGAGCTGGGAGGCGCTGATCGAGTTGCCCCTGGGCATGCTCACCAGCGGCATGCACTTTCGCCAGTCCATCGACCACAACTTCCACAGCCGGGGCCTCAACCCGCAACCGCTGCTGCAGACCGATGCCGTTCATCAATTGTTGCAGGCCGTCCACGGTGGCCTGTGTTGCGCCATCATGCCTCTGGACGGTGGCCTGGAAGCCTTGACCGAACACCTGCGCCTGCAGCCGATTGAAAACGCGCAAACCCTCGGCCGCCTGGGGTTGATCATGCGCCGCAGCGCCCCGCGCTCGGCACTGGCGGAAGCCTGTTTTGCGATTTATCAGAGATCACAGGCCGGCTCTTGATCGACGCCATCTATCGGCAGATCAGTATTAGCGATTAGACGCGACACTTTGCCGCGCCTAGGCTTAAAGCTGGATCAACCGCCGGTACAGCCCCATGAACGCCAAGCGCCCGACCTGCGCGGTGCCTGCCTTCGACACGCCCGTGCCCGCCGCCAGTCAGAGCTACCAGTATTGCAACCTCGACCACAGCGCCAGCGCCAGCACCGCGCTCGCTGAAGAAGTCGCGCTGGCGATTGCCTACAACGGCATCAGCCAGGCGGTGATGCTGGTGACCCCCACCGACCTCGAAGACTTCATTGTCGGCTTCAGCCTGGGCAGTGGAATCGTCAGTGAGTTGAGCGATATCTACGACCTGCAACTCAGCGGCTCAGGTTCTGCGATGTACGCCCAGGTCAACATCGCCAGCCGTGCGTTCTGGAACCTCAAGCAGCAGCGTCGGCAACTGGCCGGTACCAGCGGCTGCGGCCTGTGTGGCGTCGAGGCCGTGGAGCAGGCCTTGCCGCAACTGCCCGTCTTGCCCGGTGCACCCCTGCCGCCGGCCGAATGGCTGGAGGGCCTGCGCCAACGCATCAACGCCTTCCAGCCCCTGGGCCAGCACTGCGGTGCAGTGCACGCGGCGGTGTTCATGAACAATCAGGGTGAATTGCTGCTGGGCCGCGAAGACATCGGTCGGCACAACGCCCTCGACAAGCTGATCGGCGCCCTGGTCCGGCAGGACATCCCGACGGCGGGCGGGGTGGCGATTGTCACCAGTCGCTGCAGCCTCGAACTGATCCAGAAAGCCCTGCGCGCCGGGATCCAGACCCTGGTCAGCCTGTCGTCGCCCACCGGCCTTGCCCTGCAGTGGGCGCGCCGGCACAACCTCAATCTCATCCACCTGCCGCACAAAAGTGCGCCGCGGGTGTATAGCCCTGCGATGGAGAATCAAGCGTGAGCACTCATCATCAAGCCGACCAGACACCCACCCCACGCTACAAGCCCTACAAGGGCCCGGCCGGTGGCTGGGGCGCGTTGATCAGTGTCGCCCAGGCATGGTTGACCAGCGACAACGCACTGAAGAACATCCGCATGATGCTCAAGACCAACCAGAACGGCGGGTTCGACTGCCCGGGCTGTGCCTGGGGCGATTCGCCGGAAAGCGGCATGGTCAAGTTCTGCGAAAACGGTGCCAAGGCGGTCAACTGGGAAGCCACCAAACGCCGTGTCGACGCGGCATTCTTCGCCAAGCACAGTGTCAGCGCATTGCTGGAGCAAAGCGATTACTGGCTCGAATACCAGGGCCGGCTGACCGAGCCGATGAGCTACAACGCCGAGACCGACCGTTACCAGCCCATCAGCTGGGAAGCCGCGTTCGCGCTGATCGGCCAGCACCTGCAAAACCTGTCGAGCCCGGACCAGGCCGAGTTCTACACCTCGGGCCGCGCCAGCAATGAAGCGGCCTATCTGTATCAGCTGTTTGTCCGCGCGTTTGGCACCAACAACTTCCCGGATTGCTCGAACATGTGCCACGAAGCCAGCGGCGTGGCGCTGGCGCAGAGTGTCGGGGTGGGCAAAGGCACCGTGACCTTCGATGACTTCGAACATGCCGACGCGATTTTCGTCTGGGGCCAGAACCCCGGGACCAACCATCCGCGGATGCTCGAACCGCTGCGTGAAGCGGTGAAACGCGGCGCCCAGGTGGTCTGCATCAACCCGCTCAAGGAGCGTGGCCTGGAGCGCTTCCAGCACCCGCAACACCCGATCGAAATGCTCACCAACGGCGACAAGCCGACCAACACCGCCTACTTGCGTCCGGCGCTGGGTGGCGACATGGCGTTACTGCGCGGCATGGCCAAGTTCCTCCTGCAATGGGAACGCGAAGCGCAGGGCAGCGGCGCACCCGCGGTGTTCGACCATGACTTCCTCAACGAACACACGGTCAACATCCTCGACTACCTGAGCCAGATCGACGACACCCCATGGGAGCAGATCGTCGAACAGTCCGGGCTGAGCCTGGAAGAAGTCGAGCAAGCGGCCCGCATGTACGCGGCCGGCAAGAACGTGATCATGTGCTGGGCCATGGGCATCACCCAGCACCGCCACTCGGTGCCGACCATCCAGGAAATTGCCAACCTGATGCTGCTGCGCGGCAACATCGGCCGCCCAGGCGCGGGCCTGTGCCCGGTACGCGGGCACAGCAACGTGCAAGGCGACCGGACCATGGGCATCAACGAGCGGCCACCGGTGGCATTCCTCGACGCCTTGGAGCGACGCTTCCAGTTCAAGGTGCCGCGCGACAATGGCCACAACGTGGTCGAAGCCATCCACGCGATGCTCGAAGGCCGTTCGAAAGTCTTTATCGGCCTGGGCGGCAACTTTGCCCAAGCCACGCCGGACAGCCCACGGACCTTCCAGGCCCTGAGCAACTGCGACCTCACTGTGCAGATCAGCACCAAGCTCAACCGCAGCCACCTGGCTCACGGTAAAGCCGCCTTGATCCTGCCGTGCCTGGGCCGTACCGACATCGACCTGCAAACCGAAGGGGCGCAAGCGGTGACCGTGGAAGACTCGTTCAGCATGGTCCACGCCTCCAATGGCCAGTTGAACCCACTGTCCAGGCTGATGCGCTCGGAACCCTCGATCATCGCCGGCATCGCCGCGGCCACCCTGGGCAGCACGCCCGTGGACTGGAACTGGTTGGTGGCCGACTACCGGCGCATTCGCGAATTGATTGCCGACACCATCCCGGGCTTCAAGGACTTCAACCAGAAGATCGAACACCCGGGCGGCTTCTACCTGGGCAACAGCGCCGGCGAACGGCGCTGGAACACCCCGTCAGGCCGCGCCAACTTCCGCGCCAACGCCTTGCCGCTCGACCTGGTGCACGAGCGCACCCGGGCTACCGGGCAGTTGCCGGACCTGATCATGCAGTCCATGCGTTCCCACGATCAGTACAACACCACCATCTACGGCCTTGATGACCGTTATCGTGGGGTCAAGGGCCAGCGTGATGTGCTGTTCGTCAACGAAGCCGACATCATCCGCCTGGGCTTCAAGCCAGGGCAGAAGGCTGACATTGTGTCGATCTGGGATGATGGCCGGGAGCGCCGGGTGAAGGGCTTCACCTTGCTGGCGTTCGATATTCCAGCCGGGCAAGCGGCGGCGTACTACCCGGAAGTGAACCCGTTGGTGCCACTGGAAAGCACCGGGGATGGCAGCCATACGCCGACGTCCAAGTTTGTCGCGATCCGCCTGGAAGCGGCGAGTGCCAGTGGCTTGATCATGGCCAGGTCGGCCTGAGGCCTGGCGTCGAGTTTTCGACCGCCTGCGCTTGACCAACACCCACAAAAAAGGCCGCTTTGTTAGCAAAGCGGCCTGTCCCAAGTAATTAAAGACCTGCAAAAATCAATTAAGTTCCGTAGAAAAAACAACAACTTAGCAAAATGTGCAGCGGTCGTGTTACTCGTCGGATTTCGATTGTAACCATCCTGTCACAGCCTCAGGATCGCGGCGTCATCCCTCTGAGGCTCCTCTATGAAGTTCTCCTCGATTCTCTTGTTGTCCTTTGGCCTGATCAGTGGCGTCGCGTCAGCTGGAGGCACCACCGAAGCCGGTGTGGGCGGCGCATTGGGCGGGGTTCTTGGCTCGGTGGTCGGTCAGTCACTGGGCGGCAGCACTGGCTCAACCATTGGTGCAGCACTGGGCGGTGCTGGTGGTAGCGCGGTGGGTGCGGACAAACGCAGCCGTGGCGAAGCCGCGATCGGCGGTGCGCTGGGCGCAGCCGGCGGCAACGTGGTGGGTCGCAGCGTAGGCGGTACCACGGGCAGCCTGATCGGTGCGGCAGCGGGCGGCGGTGCCGGTGGCGCGCTGGGTAACTACATGGGTAACAAAAGCGATGAATACGACCGTGACGATCGTCGCTACCGTGGCGATCGCGATGACCGTCGCTACTACCGCAACGGTCACCCCGGCCGCGGCCATGCCTATGGGCATCGCAAGCACAAGCACAAGCACTATCGCGACTGACCCCAGAGTCGCCTCACACACCCCGCACAAAAAGAATCGCAGCCCTCGGGCTGCGATTTTTCGTTTCAGGCCAGCAATCGCTCCAGCGCCTGGCGCAGCCCGGCAGGGATGCTCACCGGCTGGTTCGAAGCCCGGTCGACAAACACGTGGACAAAACGCCCTGCCGCACAGGCATCCTCCTCACCGGCCTTGAACACGGCCAGTTCGTACTGCACCGAACTGTTGCCCAGCTTGCCGATCCGCAGGCCTATGTCGATGCGCTCGGGGAACGCGATCGAGGCGAAGTAATCGCACGCCGAACTCACCACAAACCCGACCACCTCACCGTCATGGATATCCAGGCCACCGACCTCGATCAGGTAGGTGTTCACCGCGGTGTCGAAGAAGCTGTAGTAGGTCACGTTGTTCACATGACCATACACATCGTTGTCGTGCCAGCGGGTAATGATCGGCTGGAAGTGCCGGTAGTCGGCGCGTTGGGGCAGGCGGTCAGTCATGGGGGTTCTCACGCAAAGGGGCGGGCAGTGTAGTGGCTGCAGCGGGGCTCAGTCAGCCTGGTAGCGCGGCATTGGCCAGGCACATGACGATGCCACGGCCCACGGCGGCATGCTGAATCTGGAATGGCGTCTGGCTCATTGTTTGCTCTCTTGTTGGCGATCCTTAGACAGCGATCACCATAGTCAGCCGGCCAGGCTTTTTGAAGTCAATTGCGCTGAGGGGCGACATTCAGCAAATGGATGTTCCTGCAGGCAGATGGCGTTCGACCCAGTCCCGCACCTCGGCATAAGGGTAAGCCTCCAGCGCCGCAAACCCGGGAATGGACCGGGCCTTGAGCTTGGTGAACAGCGGCACGCTGATACCGCACAAAAACCGTGTCAGCCGCTCCGCGCTCGGCACCTGGGCGTTGAAGCCCTGGTGCCTGTGGATAAAATCGCCGCACAGGGCTTCGAAACTTTTATCCGCCAGCGCCGGCAGTTCGGGGGGTGCAGGCAGACGGGCAACCTGGCCATGGCACACCGAGCAGTGCCCACATTGCTCGGGCGCCTGGTTGTCGCCGAAGTACTGCGCCAGGCGATAACCCAGGCAGCGTTCCGTGGCGAACAACTCGAGCATGGCGTGGATCCGGGCAATTTCCGCGCATTCGTGCCGGGTGAAATAGCCATGCAGTTCAAGGCTCAGCGCCTGCGCATCAAAGTCGCCCTGGAGCACGCTGTAGACCTCGGTCATCTGCTTGCTTTCCAGCTCGATCCAGCCTTGTTCCTGGAAATAATCCAGGGCCTTGACCACCCGGATGCGCTCAGCCTGATGCTGCAGGTACAGCGCGTCGAAATTGACCGTGGCCCAGGTCCGTGCGCGACTGGACGTCTGGATGATGGCCTCGACGAAGTCCCGGCGCTCGCCGGTAAAGCGCGCCAACAGCGCTTCAGGTTCCAGTACAAACTTGAACCGGTACTCGGCAAAGTAGGCATAACGCGCAGCGATCAGGCGCTTGAGTTCCAGTTGAACCAGCAGGGTCTTGAGCGGCAACTGGCGGATGTTGCTGTGATCGGCCAGCGGCCCCAGCAAAAACTCCCATTGCCCGTCCGGCGCGCACGCTTGCAGCTCATCGAGCACACAGCGAATGCCCTCCAGTTCCGGGGTGTCGCCATAGACGAAGTTTTCCAGCACGTTGAGGCTGTCACGATTGGCCAGCACCAGGCAGTCGGAGGGTCCGCCGTCACGTCCGGCCCGACCGATTTCCTGGCTGTAGTTTTCGATGGATTTGGGCAGGTCGAAATGCACCACATTACGGATGTCGCTCTTGTCGATGCCCATGCCGAAGGCAATGGTGGCGACAATGCAATTGGACTGGCCACCCATGAACCGGCGTTGAATCGCTTCGCGCTGATCATGGGGTAACCCGGCGTGATACGCCTCGGCCGCAAGCCCTTGCTGACTCAGGTGCTGGGCAATCTGTTCGGCAGTTTTCTGCAAGGTCACGTAGACGATGCTGGGCTGCCCCGCACGCTCACCCAGCCACTGCACCAGGCGCCGGCGCTTGTCCTGGCCACGCACCGGTTCCACCAGCAAATTGAGGTTGGCCCGATAGAAACCGGTGGTGACCACATCGTCGGGAGCAATGGCAAACCTGGCCTGCATGTCGACGATAACCTTGGGCGTAGCGGTGGCGGTCAGCAACAAGGCCTGGGGGATGCTGAACTGGCGTTGGTAGTCCGGCAGCTTCAGATAGTCCGGGCGAAAGTTATGACCCCACTCGGAAATGCAGTGCGCCTCGTCCACCACCAGCAGCGAGATCGGTACCTGCTGCAGGAAATTGCGAAAGCGCTCGTTCTTCAGGCGCTCCACGGAAATCATCAGGATCTTCAACTCGCCGCTGCGCGCCCGCGCCATGACCTCGTTGGCGTCGTCACGGCTCTGCGCCGAATCGATACTGGCGGCGGCGATACCGTGCCGTTGCAGGAAGGCCAGTTGATCCTGCATCAACGCCAGCAGCGGCGAGACCACCAGCGTCAGGTGGGGCAACAGCAGGGCCGGCAACTGATAACACAAGGACTTGCCCGAGCCCGTGGGGAAAATCGCCGCTGCCGAGCGTCCGGCCAACACCGCGCTGACCGCCGCCTCCTGGCCGGGACGAAACTGTGGATAACCGAAGACCTGTTCGAGGGTGTTGTGCATAAGCGGTCACTCCATTGACGGTTGCGATGCCAAAAGCCTAGTGGGCGAGCGCAGCACGTCGTGAAAAGGTCGGGGGGGAAAAAGATACGAAATGATACAGGGAGAGCGTCCTATTACCCGTGGCACCGCAACTCTCCCGTATCGCGCATCTCAATGCGAAACACCCTACGCCACTTTGCCCAACTGACTCAGTCGCATCAGGCATTGCCCCTTCACGCACGTAGGAAATCCGAGTTGCGGCCAACCGCCGCAAAAAAACGCGAAACGCCTGTAGGCCGGCGTCCGATTGTTGTGTAAATCCCCTACAAAAGCCGTCCATGCCTGCCGTCTTGCAGGGCCTTGGCGCGACTCCCTATAGTTTGCAACACAACGCGACCGCCCCTGCCGTACGACGTCGCGAACGCCTACCGGAAACCAGCCATGAGTACCTTGACTCCGATCTTCGACCGCTATCGTGGGCTGAGCTCTGCCGCCGGCGACAACCCGGTACTGCTCATCGACACCCAGGCCAACCCCCAGGCCCTGCTCGACGCCGCCCAACAACGCATCCGCGCGGCCAGCAACCTGTTGGACACTTTTTACTGCCTGTGTTTTAACCAGGCGGACGTGAAGGATATTCCGCATATCGTCAACGCGTTATACCTGCTGATTCAGGACGGCAATGACTTGCTTGATGTCATGCAACAACGGATGTCGACATAAACTTGAATATGTCGATAACGCACTAAAAACCCAGCAACACTAAGCACCTTTTCAAACTTAATTATTAGAACTTAATCTGCCTGTTCATTGACTATTGAAAGGCAGTACGAAATGAGCATATTAACGGTTTATTTTTGTGGTACCGGCTCGACTAAATTTGACACTCACAACGATGCTTACTGGAACGGCGAACTTATCTCGACCCTGGCCAGCCATGAACTCGGGCGAGAGTTTGCCGAGTGGGCGGTCATAGACGGTCCTGGCAGCAGCAATCTGCAGGCCGACGAAATGTTCTTCAAGTCCGAAGCGTACGGCATCAACGGCAGCCTGTTCGGCAGCGGCTGGAAAGAAAACGTCAGGCACGCCCTGCAACTCATCAAGGGCACGAGTTCCTGGGAACGGCTCGAACTGACCGAAGAGGAATACAATCGCCTGAAGGCCGCCGGCATCCCTATTGAAGACGTTACGTCCGTCGGCTCTTGGTTATGGCGTAAATACAATTACGGCGAACGCGCTTTCACCCAACAGAAGTTACAGGAGCAAATTATCAAAATGTTCCGCAAGGACGGTGTTATCCCCACTTGCGTCAATCTTGTCGGCTGGAGTCGCGGCGCAATCAGTTGTCACATGCTGGCCAACATGATGCTCAATGACCCCGAACTTAAAAGTGTCGCGGTGAATATCTTTGCCGTCGATCCGGTCCCCGGCCCCCTCAACTTTCAGCCTGAGCGCGTGACACTCGGCGCCAACGTTAAAGACTATGTGGGTTTTTTTGCCCGTGACGAACGCTCCAAAGGGTTTTCCTGCGTCATCCCCCTCACACACAGCGGCACCAAAACCCATATCTACCCCATGGCCGGTCGCCACGGCACATTGGTCGGCAACGCTTGCGTCAAGGGCACCCTTGGCCCGAAACAACTACCGCAACCCGGCCTGATCGTTCGCCACTTCGCCGAGCGCTGCCTGACCCGCTGGGGTGTGAGGCTCGACAAGATGCTCAACCTGTCGACCTCCGAGCTGCAGAACTACCACCATGCCATCGAACAAGCCGACGCCCATTACGTGCTCATGCGCAAGGAGTCCTATACCTACTTCACCGAACAGGAACAGGGCGAGCGTTACGTCTCCCATGGCAGCAACGGCACCGCCTTCTCTTCGGTCCAGGGCCCTGCCCTGCAACCGCCGGCGGGGCTGGGCGCGAGCCTGACGTTTGAGCCGTCCAGCTACCGGGATATTCGTTGAATGGACAGCGCTTGAATCACAGGCACAAAAAAGCCGCCCCGAGGGACGGCTTTTTTTACATCAAACCGATACTTACAACTTAGGACCCGCAGCCTTGATCGCGTCGCTCACGTCGAACTTCTTGAAGTTCTCGATGAACAAGCCGGCCAGGGCCTTGGCAGCTTCGTCGTAGGCTGCTTTGTCAGCCCAGGTGTTGCGTGGGCTCAGCAGGCCAGTCTCAACGCCCGGTACGGCCACTGGCACGTCGAGGTTGATGGTGTCCAGGTGCTCGGTCTCGGCACCGATCAGAGCACCGCTCTGGATCGCTGCGATCACCGCACGGGTCGTCGGGATGTTGAAACGCTTGCCGACGCCGTAGCCACCGCCGGTCCAGCCGGTGTTGACCAGGTAGACCTTGGAGCCGAAACCGCGGATGCGCTTGATCAGCAGCTCTGCGTATTCGCCAGCCGGGCGCGGGAAGAACGGTGCGCCGAAGCAGGTGGAGAAGGTCGACTTGATGCCGCTGCCCGAACCCATTTCGGTCGAGCCCACCAGAGCGGTGTAGCCGGACAGGAAGTGGTAGGCCGCTTGTTCTTCGTTGAGGATCGACACAGGCGGCAGGACGCCGGTCAGGTCGCAGGTCAGGAAGATCACAGCGTTTGGCTCGCCACCCAGGTTCTGCTCGGAACGCTTGGCAACGTGCTCCAGCGGGTACGCGGCGCGGCTGTTCTGGGTCAGGCTGACATCGGCGTAGTCGGCGTGCTTGGCATCGTCGATCACGACGTTTTCCAGGACTGCACCGTGCTTGATGGCTTTCCAGATGACGGGCTCGTTCTTCTCGGACAGGTCGATGCACTTGGCATAGCAACCGCCTTCGATGTTGAACACCACGCCTTCGCCCCAGCCGTGTTCGTCGTCACCGATCAGGTAACGGCTTTCGTCGGCGGACAAGGTGGTTTTACCCGTGCCCGACAGACCGAAGAACAGGGTCACGTCGCCCTCTTCGCCGATGTTGGCGGCGCAGTGCATTGGCAGAACGTCGGCAGCCGGCAGCAGGAAGTTCTGCACCGAGAACATGGCTTTTTTCATTTCACCGGCGTAGCGCATGCCGGCGATCAGCACTTTCTTCTGGGCGAAGTTGATGATCACGCAACCATCGGAGTTGGTGCCGTCACGCTCTGGCACGCACTCGAAGTTGGCCACGTTGAGCACTTGCCACTCATCACGACCCGCCGGGTTGTACTGCGCCGGGTTGATGAACAGGCAACGACCGAACAGGTTCTGCCAGGCAGTCTGGGTGGTCATCTTCACGGCCAGGTAGTGGTCGGCAGCCGCACCAACATGTACGTGGGAAACGAAATGCTCTTGCGCGTTGTTGAATGCCTCGACGCGAGCCCACAGGGCATCGAACTTGTCGGCCGGGAACTTGCGGTTGATCGGGCCCCAGGCGATAGCGTCCTGGGTGGTCGGCTCTTCAACGATGAAACGGTCAACTGGCGAACGGCCGGTACGGTGACCGGTGCGAACAACCAGCGCGCCGGTATCGGCAAGCTCGCCTTCACCGCGACTCAAGGCTTCTTTAACCAGATCATCAACACTCAGATCGGTGTACACGGCGTTATTGGCTTGCGTCATGAGGTTCCCCGTCGGCCAGTGGCCGAGTGCTCCAAACGTTTTGTAGTAGAAAGTCCTGCACTACTACCGCGAAAAAAGTGGGCCGGATTATGCCAGAAAAGCCTGAAAAGAGTAGGGTCCTCCCGTCAGTACGGCGTTATTCCGGCCCAAAGCAGTGAATTTACCTGTGCTGAAACGTTTTAGTGACGAGTATCTGACGGCGTATCCACGCCCGCACCGGCGAACAATTGGCCGATATCGGCCGAGTCGAACAGGTAGCGCTGGTTGCAGAACTGGCAATCGATCTCGATATTGCCGCCATGTTCGACGACCAAGGCCTGGGCATCTTCCAGGCCGAGGCTGACCAGGGCATTGCCGGAACGCTCGCGGGAACAGCTGCAACGAAAGCGCAATTTCTGCACATCAAACAGGCGCACCTGCTCTTCGTGGTAGAGGCGGTGCAACACGGTTTCATTGTCCAGGCTGAGCAATTCATCGGCAGTCAGGGTGCCACCCAGTGCCGTGATGTGCTGCCAGCTGGCGGCACGCTCTTCGTCGTCTTTCAGGCGGTCGGCTGGCAGTTGCTGCAGCAGCAGGCCACGGGCCCGACGGCCATCGGCATGCAGCCAGAAGCGGGTGCCAACCTGCTGGGACATGACAAAGTAATTGGTGAAGCATTCCGACAGGGTCGCGCCATCGAGGTCGACGATGCCCTGGTAGCGCTGGCCCTGGGTTGGGTCGACGGTCAGCGCCAGCACGCCATTGGGCATCATGTCCGCCAGGGTCGCGTCAGGCGCGATCTGGTCGGCTTCGTAACGCGCCAGGCCACGGATTTCCCGCTCGCTCGAGCACTCGATCATCAACAGCGGTACCGGGCCTTCGGAACGCGCCTGAAGGATCAGCAAACCATCGAACTTCAAGGTGCCGACCAGCAGCGCCGCAGCCGCCATCAGCTCGCCAAGCATCTGCGCCACCGGCTCCGGATAGGGGTGCTTGGCAAGGACTTCGGCATAGCTGCGCTCCAGCGCAACCAGTTCGCCGCGGGTATCGCTGTCATCGAAAATGAAGCGCTGGGTGTAGTCGGTATCCGGTAGATCAGTCATAGGTCTGGGTATCTGAAGTGATGACAAAATGTGTGCAAGGGCCGAAAATCAGCTCATCGCACTATTTTGGTGCGTTATTTATCGCCATGGGAGGCATTTTATGAACAATCCGAGTCTGTTCCAAGCAAGGTGGGACCTCGGCCGATTGACGCTGTGTAATTTAGTCCCGTTGGCCCTGTTGGGTTTCTGGTTATGGCCTGCGGGACAGATGCTGTGTGTGATTTTCGACGAGTGGCTTTTTCATGTGCTCAATGCCCCCCTGGCAACCAGTCCGACCTGGCTGCACATCTGGGCGGTCGCCAGCCTGAGGCCCTTTGACGCGGTGGTCGGGATCATCCTGCTGGCGCTGCTGATTCGCGGTAACTGGGTGTTCAAGGCCGGCGATGTACGCCGCGCTTTTTTTGGCTTCTTCGCCATTCTGTTGTTGATGCTGGTGATCCGTACCCTGTTCTCCAAAGTCGCCGCGCACCTGGGTTGGCAACACCAGAGCCCATCGATGGTGATCGCCGGCGCGGTGCAAATGAGCGACTACTTCCCGGGCCTGGAAAAAACCTGGGAGCTCAAGGACCGCTCCAGCCAGAGCTTTCCCGGGGACCATGCCTCGGTGCTGATGATCTGGGCTCTGTTCATGGGCTTGTTCAGCCGTACCCTGGGGCAATGGCTGACGATCTGGAGCCTGGCCCTGCTGTTCATGCTGCCGCGCCTGGTGGCTGGCGCCCACTGGGGTCAGGACGACTACATCGGCGGCATGCTGCTGGCAGTCTGGGCATTGGGTTGGGGTTACTACACGCCGTTCGCTGCCAGGGCATCCGAACTGTTAATGCGGCTGACCGCGCCACTTTTCAAGTTGTTGGGCCAGTTGCCGGTGGTTTCGCGGATGAGTGTTGTACAAGGTGCTCCCGCCAACTGAGGCAATGATCGCTGCAAGGATCGCCACCTGCAGGCAGCGATCCTTGATCCGCTATTCGTGGCTGCTGCCGTGAAACTTGAACAGGTCACGGCGCTGTTTCTTGCTCGGCTTGCCGTCGGTGGTGACACTCAGGGCGCCGGCCTTGCGCAGTGCCGCGGCATTCTCGCGCTTGGCGATACTGGCGTCGGTCTCCGCATACAACGCCTGGGCCTCCGGAGCGCCACGCCGGACGATCGATAGGGCCTGGACCACCACCGTGCGCTCTTCAAACCCGATGCGGATCTGAAACTCGTCACCGACCCGCGGTTCCTTGCCCGGCTTGCAGCGCTCCCCTCGACAATGCACCTTGCCACTCTCGATGGCGGCCTTGGCCAGCGCGCGGGTTTTGTAAAAGCGCGCCGCCCACAACCACTTATCGAGACGGACCTTGTCGTCCTCTTCGCTTTTTTGTGCCATGGGTTTTCCTCATTCTGAAATATTTCTGAACTGTACTACCGTTTCTGTCATGCCATGGTTTTCACCGCCGCAGCATACAATGCCCCCCTCCTCGGGCTGCACACGAGGACTGGCAATCCGGGCTGTAGATATCTGTCGCCTTTTAACCACTATTCTGCGTGAATACCGCCCATTCGGCCCCGTTGCGGTGCGAGCGGTATCTCACCGGTTGAGCACATTTGAAGACATTTGACCATTTGACCGTTGTCGGTCTGCGCGAGTGGGTGGCGCTTCCTGATTTGGGAGTCGCGGGCCTGCGAGCAAAAATCGACACCGGCGCCAGCACCTCCAGCCTGCACGCCACCGAGATCGAGCCGTTCGAGCGCGACGGCGAAAAGTGGGTGCGGTTTACCGCGCACCTGGGCACGGTGGTGCAGTTGCGCCACCGGCGCTGCGAAGCGCCGCTGGTGACACGAAAAACCATCAAGAGCTCCAATGGTCACGCGCAAGTACGTTACGTGATCAGCACCACCCTGGCACTCGGCGATCGGGTCTGGCGAGTCGAGTTCACCCTCGCCTGCCGCAAGTCCATGCGCTATCGCCTGCTCCTCGGCTCCAAGGCCCTGATCGACGGCCAGTTGGTGGTCAATCCCGGCATCAAGTACGTTCAAGACAAGCCGGTGTTCCCGGTGTCCACACTCTCCTCCACAGGTGTTGCATGAAGATCGCTGTGCTGTCGCGGAACCCGCGTCTGTATTCCACTCGTCGTTTGGTTGAAGCCGGGACCGAACGCGGCCATGAGATGGTGGTGATCGATACCCTGCGCGCCTATATGAACATCGCCAGTCATAAGCCGCAGATCCACTACCGCGGCAAACCCCTGGAAGGGTTCGACGCCGTGATCCCGCGGATCGGCGCATCGGTGACCTTTTATGGCTGCGCGGTGTTGCGCCAGTTCGAAATGATGGGCGTGTACCCCCTCAACGAGTCGGTGGCCATCGCCCGTTCGCGAGATAAGTTGCGCTCCCTGCAATTGCTCTCACGCCGCGGGATCGGCCTGCCGGTCACCGGCTTTGCCCACTCCCCGGACGACATCCCGGACCTGATCGACATGGTCAATGGGGCGCCGCTGGTGATCAAAGTGCTGGAGGGGACCCAAGGCATCGGCGTGGTGCTGTGCGAAACGGCGACCGCCGCCGAGTCGGTGATCGAGGCGTTCATGGGCCTCAAGCAGAACATCATGGTCCAGGAGTACATCAAGGAAGCCGGTGGCGCGGACATCCGCTGCTTCGTGGTCGGCGACAAGGTGATTGCCGCGATGAAGCGTCAGGCCAAACCGGGCGAGTTCCGTTCCAACCTGCACCGCGGCGGCAGCGCCAGCCTGATCAAGATCACCCCCGAAGAACGCATGACGGCATTGCGCGCGGCAAAGGTCATGGGCCTGGCGGTGGCCGGCGTTGACATCCTGCGCTCCAACCACGGACCGCTGGTGATGGAAGTGAACTCCTCGCCAGGCCTGGAGGGGATCGAAACCACCACCAGCAAGGACGTGGCGGGGATGATCATCCAGCACCTGGAGAAGAACGGTGGACCGAACATGACCCGGACCAAAGGGAAAGGGTGAGGGAGCCGCTACAAGCTACAAGAGGACCTCTGCGGCTCCTCTCTTGTAGCTTGAAACTTGAAGCTGCGTCTAAACTGCATCCCGAGGCAACATCAACCCCAACGGCAACCGCACCCGCGCTTCCAGGCCACCGCCGGAGCGGTTGCGCAGCTCGACATTGCCACCGTGCATCGACGCAATGCGCTTGACGATGGCCAAGCCCAATCCGGTGCCCTTGCCCCCCCGGGCACGGTCGCCACGGGTGAACGGGTTGAAGATCGCCTCCAGCTCCGCGGGATCGATGCCGGCCCCGCGATCCATGACGCTCAGCACCACGTACGGCGCGCTGACATCTCCCGAGACATAGGCCGCCACCTCCACATCGCTGCCCGCGTGATTCAAGGCGTTACCGATCAGGTTGTTCAGCAGGCGCTTCATCGACACCCGGCGTAACGGGAACGGCTGGATCGGCTCCAGGCGCAGGCGCACGCGCTCTTCGTTCTGGTTGTAGGGCGCCGCCACTTCACGCACCAGGTCGCTCAGGTCGACCTCTTCCACCGACTCGTCGCGACCATCACGAATGAAGGCCAGGAACTGGTCGAGAATCGCGTCCATGTCCTCGATGTCGCGCACCATATCGTCCGTCAGGTCGTTGTGACCGCCCATCAGTTCCAGGGACAGGCGCAAGCGGGTCAAGGGGGTGCGCAGGTCATGGGAGACCCCCGCCAGCATCAGCTCGCGCTCACGCCCCGCCTGCTCGACATCCTCGGCCATCTGGTTGAAGGCCCGATACACCTCGGCCATCTCGCTCGGCGTATCGCTGATCGGCAGCCGTACGCTGCGCCCCTGCCCCAGTTGCCGCGCGGCATCCACCAGGCGCTTGAGCGGCTGGTTGAGCTGGCTGACAAAGATCCACGCCGAGGCGGTCGATAGCAGCCCGATGGCGAGGAACCAGCCCAGTACGCTCCAGATTTTCTGGCCCCGCAGCGGATGCGGGTACAGCGGCACTTTCAGCCAGCCATCGCCCAGGCTTGGCGCCCGCACCCAAAGCGCCGGTGGCGCGTGCATGCGCAGGCGCACCTCGGTATCGCCGCCCAGTTCGGCCTGCATCTGGCGCTGGTAGATTTCACTGTAGGGCCAATGCTGTTCACCCTCGGGCACGCCAGCGCCCACCACGCGGATCAGTCCGGCGGCGTCGGCAATTTTGGTTCGGTTGTCTTCGTCGGCGGCCCAGTACGCGCGCAGCGTCAGGGCGACCCCGTGACTGTATTGGCGATCCACCAGCACGTCCTCGTTCATCAACAGATAAACCAGGGTCAGCGCCTTGGAAAACAGCACGACGATCAGCACCAGCCAGAGGGTGCGAGAGAAGAAACTCTGGGGGAACCACACGGGGGTTTTCATAGGAAACAGCTACACACTTTGCAGGAGCGAGAAGACTCGCAGAGTTGCGGATCACTAATCAACCGGATAACTCACTATCCGGTCGACTCGCTCCTACAAATCGCCGATCACTTGGTCGCAGTGCCGTCCGGAACGAACACGTAGCCCACACCCCAGACAGTCTGGATGTAACGCGGCTTGGAGGGGTCGGGTTCGATCATCCGGCGCAGGCGGGAGATCTGTACATCGATGGAACGCTCCAGGGCATCCCATTCGCGGCCACGGGCCAGGTTCATCAGTTTGTCGCGGGTCAGCGGTTGGCGCGCGTTCATCACCAATGCCTTGAGTACTGCAAACTCACCGGTGGTGAGCATGTGTACTTCATCGCCGCGCTTGAGTTCGCGGGTGGCCAGGGACAACTCGTAGTCACCGAAGCTCACGCTTTCGTCTTCGCTGCCCGGCGCGCCCGGGACCGGCGCCGACTGGCGACGCAACACGGCCTTGACGCGAGCCATCAGCTCGTCCGGGTTGAACGGCTTGGCCAGGTAATCATCGGCACCCAGTTCCAGGCCCTTGATACGGCTCAGCTCGTCGCCCTTGGCGGTGAGCATGATGATCGGGATCTGGTTGTTCGCGCCACGCAGGCGGCGGCAGGCGGTCAGACCGTCTTCACCCGGCAACATCAGGTCAAGGACGACCAGATTGAACACTTCACGGGCCAGCAGACGATCCATCTGTTCGGTGTTCGGTACGGCGCGGGCACGGTAGCCCTTGCTGACGAAAAAACGTTCCAGCAGGCTGCTGAGCCCCGGATCGTCGTCAACGATTAGAATTTTTTCGCCTTCAGCAGTTTGTGCAGTGCTGCTCATTGGATGCTCCTTTGATCTCGGCGCGCATTATGGCGTAGCTGCCGTTATACGCACCGTGTGCATTGTTAGCAGATTTTTCCTCTGCCGCCAGCGATACAGGCATTGTGCCTACAGGTTGCTTTAGCCCCCGAAGCTCGGAACGCTGGTTATAATGCGCGGCCTTTTGTGTCAGGCAACGTCAGATCGTTACCGTCTGTGGCGGCTGTTTATTTTTGCGTGCCGGGCAGTAATTTTTCGATTTCACGGGTCAATGGGATGCCTTTTGATCCAGGTAGCGGCGCAGGCCAGGCCGCTCAACCAGTCTCGCCGGGCCTAGTCACTGCGCCCGCGAGCCTGCTTTCACAATTTGTCAGGTGGTTTTATGGACAGCATCAACAGCCGCATCGCCGAGGAACTCGGTGTCCGCCCACAACAGGTCGAAGCGGCCGTCGCGCTACTCGATGAAGGCTCCACGGTGCCCTTTATCGCCCGCTACCGGAAAGAAGTGACCGGCAGCCTCGATGACATCCAGTTGCGACACCTGGAAGAGCGCCTGCGCTACCTGCGAGAACTCGACGAACGGCGCATCAGCATCCTGGCCAGCATCCAGGAGCAAGGCAAGCTGACCCCTGCACTTGAGCGTGACATCCAGCTCGCCGACACCAAGACCCGCCTCGAAGACCTGTACCTGCCGTACAAGCAGAAGCGCCGCACCAAGGGCCAGATCGCCCTGGAAGCCGGCCTCGGCGAGCTGGCCGACGGCCTGTTCAATGACCCGACCCTCGTGCCCGACACCGAAGCCGCGCGCTTCGTCGATGCCGACAAAGGCGTGGCCGACGTCAAGGCGGCCCTCGAAGGCGCCAAGTACATCCTCATGGAGCGCTTCGCCGAAGACGCCAACCTGCTGGACAAGTTGCGCAGCTACCTCAAGCAGGAAGCCACCCTCAGTGCCCGCGTGATCGCCGGCAAGGAAGAGGAAGGTGCCAAGTTCCGCGATTACTTCGAACACGATGAACCGCTCAAGAGCATGCCGTCGCACCGCGCCCTGGCGATTTTCCGTGGCCGCAACGAAGGCATCCTGAGTTCCGCGCTGAAAGTCGGCGACGAACTGCCGGGCACCATGCACCCGTGCGAAGGCATGATCGGCCAGCAATTCGGCATCGCCAACCAGAACCGTCCAGCCGACAAATGGCTGGGCGAAGTGGTGCGCTGGACCTGGAAGGTCAAGCTCTACACCCACCTGGAAACCGACCTGCTGGGCGAGCTGCGTGACGGCGCCGAGACCGAAGCCATCAACGTCTTTGCCCACAACCTGCACGACCTGCTGCTGGCCGCCCCGGCCGGCCCGCGTGCCACCCTGGGCCTGGACCCGGGCCTGCGCACCGGCTGCAAGATCGCGGTGGTCGACTCCACCGGCAAGATGCTCGACCACGCCACGGTCTACCCGCACGTGCCGCACAACAAGTGGGACCAGACCATCGCGGTGCTGGCAGCCTTGTGCGCCAAGCACTCGGTTGACCTGATCGCCATCGGCAACGGCACCGCCAGCCGGGAAACCGACAAACTGGCCGCCGACCTGATCAAAAAATACCCAGCGATGAAAATGACCAAGGTCATGGTCTCCGAAGCCGGTGCGTCGGTGTACTCGGCCTCGGAGCTGGCCTCCAAGGAGTTCCCGGATCTCGACGTGTCGATCCGTGGCGCGGTGTCGATTGCCCGGCGCCTGCAGGACCCACTGGCGGAGCTGGTGAAGATCGATCCGAAGTCGATCGGCGTCGGTCAGTACCAGCACGACGTGTCGCAGCTGAAACTGGCGCGCGGCCTGGACGCAGTGGTCGAAGACTGCGTGAACGCCGTGGGGGTCGACGTCAACACGGCCTCCGTGGCGCTGCTGGCGCGCATCTCCGGTCTCAACGCGACCCTGGCGCAGAACATCGTCAGCCACCGCGACGAGCACGGCGCATTCAAGACCCGCGCCGCGCTGAAGAAGGTCGCCCGCCTGGGCGAAAAAACCTTCGAACAAGCCGCCGGTTTCCTGCGTGTGATGAACGGCGACAACCCGCTGGACTCCTCGGCGGTGCACCCGGAAGCCTATCCGCTGGTACAGCGCATTGCCGCGGAGACCGACCGTGATATCCGCTCGCTGATTGGCGACGCAAGCTTCCTCAAGCGCCTGGACCCGAAGAAATACACCGACGAAACCTTCGGCCTGCCCACCGTCACCGACATCCTGCAAGAGCTGGAAAAACCTGGCCGCGACCCGCGTCCCGAGTTCAAGACCGCTGAGTTCCAGGAAGGCGTCGAAGACCTCAAGGACCTGCAGCTTGGGATGATCCTCGAAGGCGTGGTGACCAACGTGACCAACTTTGGCGCATTCGTGGACATCGGCGTGCATCAAGACGGTTTGGTGCACATCTCTGCACTTTCCGAGAAGTTCATCAAGGACCCACGGGAAGCGGTGAAAGCCGGTGACGTGGTCAAGGTCAAGGTCATGGAAGTCGACATCCCGCGTAAACGCGTGGGCCTGTCGATGCGCATGAGCGATACCCCCGGCGAGAAGATCGACGGTGCTCGTGGTGCACGCCCAGGCTCGGCCCCGCGCCAGTCGTCGAACAACGCACCACGCAAGGAAACCCCGGCAGCCGCACCGAGCAACAACGCCATGGCGTCGTTGTTTGCCAACGCCAAGCAGTTGAAGAAACGCTGATGGAGGTCCCTGCCGGGTTGTCCGAAAGCGCCTTTTTCAAGCTCTTGGGTTGCCGTTTGCACAGCCTGGAAACCGGGGTGGCGCAAGTCGCCCTGGCCCTTGCGCCCGAGCTGCGCAATCGGGGTAACAAGCTGCACGGTGGGGCCCTGTTCAGCCTGGTGGACATTGCCATGGGGCTGGCCTGTTCCAGCGTGCATGGCTTTGACCAGCAGAGCGCGACCATCGAATGCAAGATCAACTACATCCGCGCCGTCTCCGACGGCGAGGTGCTGTGCACGGCGCGGGTGCTGCACCCGGGCCGGCGCACGCTGGTGGTCGAGGCCGACGTGATGCAGGGCGACAAACTGGTCGCAAAAGCACAAGGCACGTTCGCTGTCCTGTAGCGAGTGGTCATCAATTTGAGTTAATTTCGGCGCTATGAAACCTGTAGGAGCGAGCTTGCTCGCGATGGCGGTGTGTCAGACGACGTTAATGTTGACTGAGACGCCCTCATCGCGAGCAAGCTCGCTCCCACAGGGATTGTGCAGTTGCTGACTGACCGGCACATGGCCTGTGCAGCTCGAAAAACCAGGCGAAAACGCCAGTTTCCACTTCACCCTTGTAGACCGTCTTGCCCACCCCCATATTGGGGCGACTGACGCGTGAAGGAATCCAACTTGAGCGAACTTCTCAACCGCCGCCTGGCTCTGCTCGGTGAGCGCGCTAACCTCTCTCTGCTCGAACAGTGCCTTCACGGCATCGAACGTGAATGCCTGCGCGTGACCAGCGAAGGTCGCCTGGCGCAAACGCCGCACCCGGAAGCATTGGGTTCCGCGCTGACCAACGAACAAATCACCACCGACTATTCCGAGTCGCTGCTGGAGTTCATCACGCCCGCCCTGCCGGACCCGGCAGACACGCTGGCAAGCCTGGACAGCATTCATCGCTTTGCCTACAGCAAGCTCGGCAACGAGTACCTGTGGAGTCCATCGATGCCGTGCCCGTTGCCGGCCGAGGCAGATATCCCGATCGCCTACTACGGCACCTCCAACATCGGCCAGCTCAAGTACGTGTACCGCAAGGGCCTGGCCCTGCGCTACGGCAAGACCATGCAGTGCATTGCCGGGATTCACTACAACTTCTCGCTGCCGGAGAAGCTCTGGCCGCTGCTCAAGGAATCCGAAGGCTTTGTCGGCACCGACCGCGATTATCAGTCCTCGGCCTACATCGCCCTGATCCGCAACTTCCGGCGCTACAGCTGGTTGCTGATGTACCTGTTCGGGGCCTCGCCGGCACTCGACGCCGGCTTCCTGCGCGGTCGTTCGCACCAGTTGGAACAACTGGACGCCGACACCCTCTACCTGCCCTACGCCACCAGCCTGCGCATGAGCGACCTGGGTTACCAGAGCAACGCCCAGGCCGGGCTGACGCCCTGCTACAACGACCTGCACAGCTACACCGACAGCCTGCGCAAGGCCGTGGCCACGCCCTACCCACCCTACGTGGAAGTCGGCACCCACAAGGACGGCGAATGGGTCCAGCTCAACACCAACATCCTGCAGATCGAAAACGAGTACTACTCCAACATCCGCCCCAAACGCGTGACCTACACCGGCGAGCGGCCGATACAGGCCCTGGTCGCCCGGGGCATCCAGTACGTTGAAGTGCGCCTTCTGGACATCAACCCGTTCCTGCCGACCGGCCTCGACCTGCCCGAAGCGCGTTTCCTCGACGCCTTCCTGCTGTACTGCGCGCTGAATGACAGCCCGCTGCTGACCAGCAATACCTGCAGCAACGCCACCTCGAACTTCCTCAGCGTGGTCAAGGAAGGTCGCCGTCCGGGCCTGCAACTGCAGCGCGATGGACAGCCGGTGGACATGAAGGAATGGGCCTTCGAGCTGCTGGAAAAAATCGCCCCCGTGGCGGCATTGCTGGACCAGAGCCATGGTGCCGACACCCACAGCAAAGCCCTCGATGCGCAGCTGGCGAAGATCAAGGACCCATCCCTGACCCCGTCCGCCCAGGTGCTGGCGGCGATGGAGGAACACAAGGAAAGCTTCGCCCAGTTCTCCCTGCGCCAGAGCCAGGCCCACGCCGAGTTCTTTCGCAGCCAACCGCTGCCGGCTGCAGAGCAAGCCCGGTTCGAAGCCGCGGCCCGCGCTTCGCTGGAGCAACAGACCGAGCTGGAGCAAAACGAAGTCGGCGACTTTGATGTGTTTGTCGGGGCGTACCAGGCAAGCATTCTGGCGATCAGCAACTAACCCTCGAGGGTCCTGCGGGCCTGATCGTCGGAGCGCCGCCCGGAGCAAGCTCCCACAGTGCATTCCCGGTGTGACCACAATCGTGCAAACACCATGAAACCCTGTGGGAGCGAGCCTGCTCGCGATGACCGCGTAGCGGTCGCTCCTCACGTTTCGTCATATAAACTAATTCGAAAAAGTTATTTATTTTCGATTTCTTAGATCATTTAGTCTCATCACTCGCCGATTCCCGGCTGCCTGATGAGGACTTGATGATGAAATTGCACTTCCCCCTACGCCTCCTGGCGGCCGCGTCCCTGGCCGCGGCGAGCTTGTTCGCCCAGGCGGCCGACCTCACCGTCGCCTACCAGACCACCGTTGACCCGGCCAAAGTGGCCCAGGCCGACGGCGCCTACGAAAAAGCCAGCAACGCCAAGATCGACTGGCGCAAATTCGACAACGGTGCCGACGTCATCGCCGCCATCGCTTCCGGCGACGTGCAGATCGGTTACCTGGGTTCCAGCCCGCTGACCGCGGCCATCACCCGCAATGTGCCGGTCCAGACGTTCCTTATCGCCACCCAGATCGGCGCCGCCGAAGCCCTGGTCGCCCGCGACGGTTCCGGGATCAAGACCCCACAAGACCTGGTCGGCAAGAAAATCGCCGTGCCCTTTGTCTCCACCGGTCACTACAGCCTGCTGGCCGCGCTCAAGCACTGGAACATCGATCCGTCGACAGTCACCGTGCTCAACCTCGCCCCGCCGGCAATCATTGCGGCGTGGAAACGCGGTGACATCGACGCCACCTACGTCTGGGACCCTGCACTGGGCGTCGCCAAGGAAAACGGCAAGGTGCTGATCACCTCCGGCGAACTGGCCAAGTTCGGCGCTCCGACCTTCGACGCCTGGATCGTGCGCAAGGACTTCGCCGAGAAGCACCCGCAAATCGTCAGCGCCTTCGCCAACGTCACCCTCGATGCCTACGCCGACTACCGCAAAGACCCGCAAGCCTGGCTCGCCAACCAGGGCAACGTCGACAAGCTGGTGAAACTGTCGGGCGCCAAGGCCAGCGACATCCCGCTGCTGCAAGGCAACGTCTACCCGCTGGCGGCTGACCAGGTGATCACCCTGGGCGCACCGACCACCAAGGCCATTACCGACACCGCCACCTTCCTCAAGGAACAAGGCAAGGTCGAAGCCGTGCTGCCGGACTACGCGCCCTACGTCAGCGCCAAATACATCACCCACTGATCGGAGCACCTCACGATGGCCTTGCTACAGCTGGAGCGCATCAGCGCACAGTACCCAGGCAGCCTGGAACCGGTACTGGCGGATATTTCCTTGAGCCTGGGGCCTCAGCAACTGCTGGTCGCCCTCGGCCCGTCCGGCAGTGGCAAGACCTCACTGTTGAACCTGATCGCCGGGTTTGTCCAGCCCAGCGCCGGGCGCATCACCCTCGACGGCGCCCCCGTCAAAGGCCCAGGTGCCGAACGCGGCGTGGTGTTCCAGGACGATGCATTACTGCCTTGGCAGGACGTGCTGGCCAACGTGGGTTTCGGCCTGGAACTGGCCGGCGTCCCCCGCGCCCAGCGTGAAGTCCGGGCGCGGGAAATGCTCGCCCTGGTCGACCTCGCCGGCTTTGACAGCCGACGCATCTGGCAGCTCTCGGGCGGCCAGAAACAGCGTGTCGGCCTGGCGCGCGCCCTCGCTGCCGACCCACGGGTGTTGCTGATGGACGAACCGTTCGGCGCCCTCGACGCGTTCACCCGCGAACAGATGCAGGAGCTGTTGCTGCAAGTCTGGCGACGCACCGCCAAGCCGGTGTTCCTGATTACCCACGACATCGAAGAAGCGGTGTTCCTGGCCACCGACCTGATTCTGCTGGCGCCCAACCCCGGGCAAATCGTCGAACGCCTGACATTGGACTTCGGTCAGCGTTATGCCGCCGGCGAATCGGCACGGGCGATCAAGTCCGACCCGCGCTTCATCGAAACCCGCGAACACGTACTCGCCCGTGTGTTCTCACAACGCAGCGCCGCCCAGCGGCAGGAGCGCGCATGAATACTTATGAGATTCCGACGGCTGCGGCCAAGACCTCCAGCCCAGCCACGGCCCTGCCTCTGCGGCGCAGCCTCGGCACCCGCTGGGTCAGCGTCCTGACCCTGGTCGGCCTGATCACGCTGTGGTGGGCCGTGACCGCCACCGGCCTGATCGAACCGCTGTTCCTGCCGCCACCCTCGGCGGTGCTGCAAAAGGGTGGGTTGCTGGTGAGCAGCGGCTACATGGACTCGACCTTGTGGCAACACCTGGGCGCCAGCCTTGGGCGGATTGGCCTGGGCCTGGGTTTTGCCGTGCTGACCGCCGTACCGGTGGGCATTGCCATCGGTCATAACCGCATTGCCCGCGGCGTGCTCGACCCGCTGATCGAGTTCTACCGGCCGATTCCGCCCTTGGCCTATCTGCCCCTGATCGTGATCTGGTGCGGCATCGGCGAGCTGTCCAAGGTCCTGCTGATCTACCTGGCGATCTTTGCCCCGATTGCCATCGCCACCGCCACCGGCGTGCGAACCGTGGACCCGACCAAGTTGCGCGCCGCACAGTCGCTGGGCGCCACCCGGGCACAACTGATTCGCCACGTGATTTTGCCCAGCGCCTTGCCGGACATCCTCACCGGTGTGCGCATCGGCCTGGGCGTGGGCTGGTCAACTCTGGTCGCCGCCGAACTGATTGCCGCCACCAGCGGCCTGGGTTTCATGGTGCAGTCGGCCGCGCAGTTCCTGGTCACCGACGTCGTGGTCCTGGGCATCCTGGTGATCGCGCTGATTGCCTTTGCCCTGGAGATGGGCCTGCGTGCCCTGCAACGCAAACTGGTGCCGTGGCACGGCCAGACCCATTGAATTGACTCTGCCGACACGTCGGCACCCGGATTGAAGAGAGCCCCATGAGCAGCCTGACCATCATCCCCTTGAGCCATGCCCTCGGCGCGCAGATCAGTGGCGTCGACATTGCCCAGCCCCTGAACGTCGAACAGCGCGACGCCATCGAGCAAGCCCTGCTCAAGCATCAGGTACTGTTCTTTCGCGATCAGCCAATCACCCCGCAGCAACAGGCGCGTTTTGCCGCCAACTTTGGCGACCTGCACATTCACCCGCTCTACCCCAACGTGCCGGAACAGCCTGAAGTGCTGATCCTCGACACGGCCGAAACCGATGTGCGCGACAACGCCATCTGGCACACCGACGTGACCTTCCTGCCGACGCCGGCCCTGGGCGCGGTACTCAGTGCCAAGCTGCTGCCGGCCTTTGGTGGCGACACCCTGTGGGCCAGCGGCATCGCGGCCTATGAAGCCCTGTCCGAGCCCCTCAAGGTCCTGTTGCAGGGATTGAGCGCGACCCACGACTTCGTCAAATCATTCCCCCTGGAGCGCTTTGGCAACACCCCGCAAGCGCTGGAACAATGGCAAGCCACGCGCAAGAAAAACCCGCCGCTGTCGCACCCGGTGATCCGCACGCACCCGGTCAGCGGGCGCAAATCGCTGTTCGTCAATGAAGGCTTCACGACTCGGATCAATGAGCTCTCGGACAGTGAAAGCGACGCCATCCTCAAGCTGCTGTTCGCCCACGCCACCCGCCCGGAATTCACCCTCCGCTGGCGCTGGCAGACCAACGACGTAGCCTTCTGGGACAACCGCGTAACCCAGCATTTTGCAGTAGACGACTACCGCCCGGCCCGGCGCGTGATGCACCGGGCAACCGTGCTGGGGGATGTGCCGTTTTAACTGAGTCGTTGCCGGGGCGGCAACGATTGGCTTTTTGCTCAGGCCGGCCCAGCGTTTAAACCGATAACTCACGTAAAGCCGCCGCGGCCAAAAAACCGGAACGCGAGCTGTAGCGCTGATCGCGCCTCACGGTCTGGTCGATGCGCTCAAGCAACTGCTCCGGCAACGTTGCGTTAAACCGCACTGATTTGCCGAAATACGGGGTCACGTCAAATTCCACCACCGCCCAAATCCCCCCAGCGTAATCCGGGTTCTGGAAGTGTTGGTCAATCTCATGCACCTGGGGTAACGGATCGCCATCGGCGACCAACCCTTCGTAATGCAGCGCCAGTGCCTCTTTGACGTTATCCAACGCCTGCGCAACCGTCTCACCCGCGGAGAAACAACCGCCGACATCCGGGATAATCACGCCGTAATCGGAGTCGGGATCCTTGTGTAGCACGACTGGGAATTTCATGGAGATAGCCCCTTCCAATCCGCCCTCATCGGGACTTTTATCGATAGATTGCGGGTTCATTTCAGGCCCGCCTGTTTCAAAATACTGTTAATTGTTCCCTTGGGCAGATCCGCGTCAGGGTGCTTGATCGTCACTCTCCCTGGTTTGCGCGGATGTTTGTATTGATGGTGGCTGCCTTTAGTTGCCACCCAATACCAACCGTCCTCTTCGATCATCCTGATCATTTCTCGACTGCGCATCACCTTCGCCCTTTGTCATCAGCGTCGATGACAACTGTACGCGACAGGCATACGGATCAATACACACGATACACACTAAGATATAGAACAGCCGGGCGCAAACCAGCGATTGTTTTCCAGACCACCGGCTAACGCGCCTGCGCGAACACCTCAGCCAACCAATCGACAAATACCCGAACCCGTGGCGCCATGTGTCGGTTGTGCGGGCACTGGATCAGGCTGGCGACACGCAGGTCTAAACCGCATTTGGGCGAAGCACGCCTATGCTCGATAGGACGCACAGGAGCGCACGACCATGCACAGCACCATCATCATCGCCTTCGGCCTGGCACTGCTGGCTCTGATGCTGTTCATCGGCCAGCAACTGGGCTTCAGTCCAGAGACCCTGACCTACAGTTTCATCCTGCTGTGGCTGGCACTGACAGCGATCAACGGCACCATTGGCGTCATGGTTACCGGACAATCGGTAACCCATGAATTAATGGTGGGGTTCATGGTGTTTGCCGTGCCGGTGGCTGCCCTGGTGTTGTTCATGACCATGACCAACACCTGAGCAGCCCGGCCCTCGCTCAACGCACCAGATGCAGGAACTGCATGTGGCGCTCGTACTGGTCGAGGATGTCGTTGATGATCTGCTCCTTGGTGTAACCCATCAGGTCGTAGTCCTGACTGCCCTCGCTCAAGTGCACTTCGGCGCGGTAGTAGCGGCGGTTGCGCAACTCTTTGGGGCCCATGCCGCCACGGGCGAACGACGGCGTGAAATAGCCACGCATCTGCACCTGGTAGATGAACGGGTGCTGGTCGCCGTGACCGATTTCCAGGCTGACGCTGTCGTTGGCCGGGTCCGGCTGCGCGACCACGTTCACCCCCTTCTCGACGAACACCGCCGTCACTTCCTCGATCGCCGGGCGCACCGTGGTTTCGAGGAAGCGATACACCTCATCGCGGGATGGGAAGTGCACGGCCTGGCTCAAACGCTGACGCCAGCCGCCCTTGCCACGGCGCGAAGTCGAGACCGGTGCCAGGGAGTGCATCTGCGCGATCTTCTTCTGCGACTCGAGATAGAAAGCCTTGTGCAGCCCCCACATCATCAACAGCAGAATCATCGAGAACGGCAGCGAGGTCAGGACCACCGCTGACTTCAACGAGTCGATGCTGCCGGCGAACAACAGCGCACTGGTCACCAGCGCGGTCATCGCGCCCCAGAACACCCGCAGCCATTTCGGCCCGTCTTCATCGGCATTGCCGCCCTTGGCCGACAACGTCGAGAGCACCACGGTGCCGGAGTCGGCCGAGGTGACGAAGAACACGAAGCTGATGAACACCGTCACGGCGATCACCGTCTTGCTCCACGGGTAGGTTTCCAGCAGCAGGTACAAGGTCATCGACGGGTTGTCGATGGCCGACATGCCGAGCGCGCTCATGCCGTGGTTGAGCACCTGGTCGATGGCGCTGTTGCCGAAGATCGACATCCACGCCAGGGTGAAGCCAAGCGGAATCAACAAGACCCCGAAGACAAATTCACGGATGGTCCGGCCACGGGAAATCCGCGCAATGAACAGCCCGACAAAGGGCGACCATGCAATCCACCAGGCCCAATAGAACACCGTCCAGCCGCCCAGCCAGTCGCTGGGCTTGTCGTAGGCGTAGAGGTCAAAACTCTTCATCGGCAAGGCGCCGAGGTAGTCGCCAAGGTTCTGGATCAAGGTATTGAGCAGGTGCTGGGTGGGGCCGGCAAACAGCACGAACAGCAACAGCGCGCAGGCCAGCAGCATGTTGATGTCGGACATCACCCGCACGCCCTTATCGACACCCGCGACCGCGACGATAATCGCCGCGCCCATCATCAAGGTGATCAGCCCGACCTGGACCCACTGGGTGTGCGCCACGCCAAACAGGTAATCGAGGCCGGAGTTGAGGTGCAGCACCCCAAACCCCATGTCCGCACCCAGGCCGAACACCGTGGCGATAATGCCAAAACCGTCCACCGCGTAACCGATCGGGCCGTTGATGCGCTTGCCGATCAGCGGGTACAGCGCCGAACGCAGGGCCAGCGGCAAGTTGTGCCGGTAGGCGAAGTACGCCAGGGCCATGCCGACAAAGGCGAACACCCCCCAGCCGTGCAGGCCCCAGTGCAGGAACAGGATCTGCATCGCCTGGCGCGCCGCATCGGCGGTGCCGGCTTCACCCTGGGGCGGCAGCGACAGGTGCGTCAGGGGTTCGGAGACGCAGAAGAAAAACAGCGTGATGCTGATCCCGGCGGCGAACAGCATGCCGGCCCAGGACAGGTAACTGAATTCGGGTTCGTCGTGGTCGGCACCGAGCTTGATCTTGCCGTAGCCAGACAAGGCGGTGACCACCACGAAGACCAGATACAGGGTCATTGCCAGCATGTAGTACCAGCCGACCGTGTTGGCCGCCCAGTTTTGTGCCGCCAGCAGCCAGGCGCCGGACTGCTGCGGGAAGGCGATGACCACCAGGCCGAACAGCAGGATGAAGCTCGCCGCGAAATAAAACACCGGCGGATTCATGCGCATCTGACCGCTGGGAGGGGTAGCGGATGCACTCATCGACGGTGCACCTTCTGTGGGTAAAACGTGGCTGTCAATGTCGGACTCAGCAAAGGCAAGCCTCCTGTTGTGAGCGGGCAGCGAACTGCCGGTTTAACTTGAATGAACGTTCAAGTTAAACATGGATAGGGCGCTAAGGACTAATTCCAAGGCTCGGCGGTACAGTCGTACGCTAGCTCAAGGAAGGGTATGACGTGAGGTTGAACGGAATCGTTCAACCGATATTTAGCAAATGGCCAACCACGATCTACCGGGTCTCACAACCCCTGTGGAAGCGAGCCTGCTCGCGATAGCGGTGGCTCAGGCACCCGCGATGTTGAATCTACTGGCCCCATCGCGAGCAGGCTCCCACACGGCCTGATAGGCTCCAAAGGGTTACTTCTGCGTCCCATCATCATGCTGCAGATTGGCCTGGGTCAGGTTGCTCCCGGCCGACACGCTGCGGGTCAGCCAGACGTTGCCGCCAATGCTCGAGCCCTTGCCGATGGTGATCCGTCCGAGGATGGTCGCACCGGCGTAGATCACCACATCGTCCTCGACGATCGGGTGGCGCGGATGGCCCTTCTGCAACTGGCCATCTTCGTCCGCCGGAAAGCGCTTGGCGCCCAGGGTCACGGCCTGATAGATGCGCACGCGCTCGCCGATGATCGCGGTCTCGCCGATCACCACGCCCGTGCCGTGGTCGATGAAGAAGCTGCGACCGATCTGCGCGCCGGGGTGGATGTCGATGCCGGTGGCCGAGTGGGCAATTTCCGAGCTGATCCGCGCCAACAACGGCAGGCCGGCCCGGTACAGGTGGTGCGCCAGGCGATGGTGAATCACCGCCAGGATCCCCGGGTAGCAGAGCAATACCTCATCGACGCTGCGGGCCGCCGGGTCACCGTGATAGGCCGCCAGCACGTCGGAGTCCAGCAGGCTGCGCAGCCCCGGCAAGGCCAGGGCGAAATCCTGGATCAGGCTGATGGCCCGCGCCTCGACCTCGGTATCGAGCTGGGCGGTTTTCCGCGCGACGTACCGCAACTCCAGTCGCGCCTGGCCCAGCAGGGCGTTCAGGGCCACGTCCAGGGTGTGCCCGACGTAGAAGTCTTCGCTCTCCTCGCGCAGGTCCACCGGCCCCAGGCGCATCGGGAACAAGGCGCCACAGAGGGCTTCGAGGATCTCCGCCATCGCGGCGCGCGATGGCAGCTCACGCCCTCCCTGTTCACCGCTGCTACGACCATTTTGCGCACGCCACTGGTCGCGGGCTACGCGCAGTTGGCTGACGATGGTCTGTAATTGCCAATGGCTGGAACGCTCACTCACGGTCAAAACTCCTCGCACGCAGCGGCCCCATGCCAGGCCGCCTGAATGGCAGTCACTTTACGGCAGGGTCACAAACCGTTATTAAGAACGAATTGTGCGGGCCTCAGCACTTTTAGGAATAAGCGATTGGCGGTTGCCCGGGTAAAACCGCCTGCCTATAGTCCAGACACCTCCTACTACCCGTGCGGCCCCATGATCAAACAACAGCTTGCTCGCTTCCACCGACTGGATCTTCTCGTCAACGCCACCCCCCTGGAAAAGCTCGAGCGGCTGTCGACCTGGCTGGGACGCGAGGTCTACGTCAA
The DNA here is from genome assembly GCF_963970735.1 of Pseudomonas sp. RA_35y_Pfl2_P32. Classification (NCBI taxonomy): domain Bacteria; kingdom Pseudomonadati; phylum Pseudomonadota; class Gammaproteobacteria; order Pseudomonadales; family Pseudomonadaceae; genus Pseudomonas; species Pseudomonas sp. RA_35y_Pfl2_P32. Next base: position 52,211 of record NZ_CAXAQF010000006.1, on the reverse strand, counting down.
GCGTGACGACCTGACGCCGCTGGCCATGGGTGGCAACAAGCTGCGCAAACTCGAATACCTGGCCGCCGACGCACTGGCCCAAGGCGCCGACACCCTGATCACCGCCGGTGCCATCCAGTCCAACCACGTACGCCAGACCGCGGCGATTGCCGCAAAGCTCGGCCTGGGCTGCGTCGCCCTGCTGGAAAACCCGATCGGTACGGATGACCGCAATTACCTGGGCAACGGCAACCGCCTGCTGCTGGACCTGTTCGATGCCAAGGTCGAGCAGGTGGACAACCTCGACAACGCCGACCAACAGTTGCAAGCCTTGGCCGAGCGCCTGTGCAGCAACGGCAAGCAGCCGTACCTGGTGCCGATTGGCGGTTCCAATGCCCTGGGGGCGCTAGGGTATGTGCGGGCGGGGCTGGAACTGGCTGAACAGATCAAGGACACCGGCCTGCACTTTGCGGCCGTGGTCCTGGCCTCCGGCAGTGCCGGCACCCACAGCGGCCTGGCATTGGCCTTGAGTGAAGTGCTGCCGGAGCTGCCGGTGATCGGGGTCACCGTCTCGCGCACCGATGAAGACCAGCGCCCCAAGGTCCAGGGCCTGGCTGAACGCACGGCCGAACTGCTGGGGGTCGAGCTGCCGGCGAGTTTCAAGGTGCACCTGTGGGACGAGTACTTCGCCCCCCGCTACGGCGAGCCGAGCGCCGGTACCCTGGCGGCGGTGAAGCTGCTGGCCAGCCAGGAAGGCCTGTTGCTCGACCCGGTCTACACTGGCAAGGCCATGGCCGGTCTGCTGGACGGAATCGGCCGGCAGCGTTTCGATGAGGGTCCTATCCTGTTCCTGCACACCGGCGGCGCCCCGGCGTTGTTTGCCTACACCGCATCGTTCGCCTGAAGCCCACCCGCGTGTAGGAGCGAGCTTGCTCGCGATAGCGCCCTACAGCCCTGCACGAGCCAAGCGCATAGCCTAAAAAGGAATAACAAAGTTACTTTATATTATTTTCAAGTCTAAAAATCCCGCCCTATAGTCTCGCCGCAGGCGCAATTGCCGCGAGACGCATACGCTGCTTTTAGGGCAGGATGTGGAATTCCCGATTTTGCCTGCTTCGTAAAAAACGTCTTCATAAAAACACAGGGGCTTGTCATGAATTTTTCCGCATTTCGTCGAAATCTGCTGGTGGGCTCGCTGGGCCTGGTACTCGGTGCCGGTCTGTTGGGGCAAGCGGTAGCCGGAGAGCAACTGCAAAAGATCAAGGACGCAGGCGTGATCAACGTCGGCCTGGAAGGCACCTACCCACCGTTCAGTTTCGTCGATGCCGACGGCAAGCTGGCCGGCTTTGAAGTCGAATTTTCCGAAGCCCTGGCCAAGGAGCTGGGGGTCAAGGTCAAACTGCAACCGACCAAGTGGGACGGCATCCTCGCCGCCCTGGAATCCAAGCGCCTGGACGCGGTAATCAACCAGGTGACCATCTCCGAGGAGCGCAAGAAGAAGTACGACTTCTCCGAGCCCTACACCGTCTCCGGGATTCAGGCCCTGGTACTGACCAAGAACAAGGACAGCATCAAGACCGCCGCCGACCTGGCCGGCAAGAAAGTCGGGGTGGGCCTGGGCACCAACTACGAGCAGTGGGTGAAGGCCAATGTGCCGACCGCTGACATCCGCACCTACGAAGATGACCCGACCAAGTTCCAGGACCTGCGCGTCGGCCGCATCGACGCCATTCTGATCGACCGCCTCGCCGCCCTGGAATACGCCAAGAAAGCCAAGGACACTGCCGCTGCCGGCGCAGCCTTCTCCCGCCAGGAAGCCGGTATCGCCCTGCGCAAAGGCGAGCCTGAACTGCTGGCCGCCGTGAACCAGGCCATCGATAAACTGCGCGCCGACGGCACCCTCGCCAAGCTCTCGCAGAAATACTTCAACGCTGACGTCACTCAGTAATGGGAGAGGCTTTCCAACTCGCGCTGGATTCCGCGCCCTTTCTGCTCAAGGGCGCGTACTACACGGTCATCCTCAGCCTCGGCGGGATGTTCTTTGGCCTGTTGCTGGGTTTCGGCCTGGCCTTGATGCGCCTGTCGCGCTTCAAGCTGGTGAGCTGGATCGCCCGCATCTACGTGTCGTTCTTTCGCGGCACGCCGTTGCTGGTGCAGCTGTTCGTGATCTATTACGGCTTGCCGCAATTGGGCGTCGAGCTTGATCCGCTGCCGGCAGCCTTGATCGGCTTCTCGCTGAACATGGCCGCCTATGCCTGTGAAATCCTGCGTGCCGCCATCAGCTCGATTGAACGGGGCCAATGGGAAGCCGCGGCCAGTATCGGCATGACCCGTGCGCAGACCCTGCGCCGGGCCATCCTGCCGCAAGCCGCGCGCACCGCGCTGCCGCCTCTGGGCAACAGCTTCATCTCGCTGGTCAAGGACACCGCGCTGGCTGCGACCATCCAGGTCCCGGAGCTGTTCCGCCAGGCACAGTTGATTACCGCCCGCACCTTCGAAATTTTCACCATGTATCTTGCCGCCGCGCTGATCTACTGGATTCTGGCCACGGTGCTGTCGCACCTGCAGAACAAGTTGGAAGAGCGGGTCAATCGGCACGACCAGGAGTCCTGACCCAATGATTGTCGTGGAAAAACTGACAAAGCAGTTCAAGGGTCAAGTCGTGCTCAATGGCATCGACCTGGAGGTCAAGGAAGGCGAGGTGGTCGCCATCATCGGCCCCAGTGGCTCGGGCAAGACCACCTTCCTGCGCTGCCTGAACTTTCTCGAAGAGCCGAGCAGTGGCCGAATCAAGGTCGGTGACATCGAGATCGATGGCAGCCGCCCGCTGAACCAGCAGCAGAGCCTGGTGCGCCAATTACGCCAGCACGTGGGCTTCGTGTTCCAGAACTTCAACCTGTTCCCTCACCGCACGGCGCTGGAAAACGTCACCGAAGGGCCTCTGGTGGTCAAGAAGATTCCCAGGGAAGAGGCCCTGGCACTGGGCCGCAAGCTCTTGGCCAAGGTCGGCCTGGCCGGCAAGGAAGATGCCTACCCGCGTCGTCTCTCCGGCGGCCAGCAACAGCGCGTGGCGATCGCCAGGGCGCTGGCCATGGAGCCGGAAGTCATCCTCTTCGACGAACCCACCTCGGCCCTGGACCCGGAGCTGGTGGGTGAAGTGCTGGCGACCATTCGTGGCCTGGCGGAAGAAAAACGCACCATGGTCATCGTCACCCACGAAATGGGCTTTGCCCGCGATGTGGCCAACCGCGTGGTGTTTTTTGACAAGGGGGTGATCGTTGAACAAGGCGAAGCCAAGGCCTTGTTTGCCAACCCCAGGGAAGAGCGTACCCGACAGTTTCTCAGCAAGTTCCTTAACGCCTGAAGTTGCGCACAACACGCAACTTTCCATTTACAACAGTCACTTTCCACGGAAGGAAGTGACCCGCTGGCCATTGTAAGGGCGAGCTTGCTCGCGAAGAACTCAAAGGCGCCGCAGCTGTAATTAATACACGCGTCATCGTTGACGCTTTTTCGCGAGCAAGCTCGCTCCTACAGTGGTCGGCGTCGCTTAACTGATCAGCATTAGCCCCCTTCCCTCCTGTATTTATCCCTGCGCTGACATGGAATAAATAGATACCTCCCGCCACCGCCTCCTACGGCGTACCTTGGCCCCAGCCCTGCGTCTTGCCGACCGTAAATCAGCCGGTTTTTATGGCTCTCGACCTTTGCTTCCCTGAGAAAATCCCCGGCTACCCGTACGCTGGAAACGCCTCTGGAGTAGGAGATTTCTGATTGACCAAGGATCACTACCTTCTCAACTTTCGTCTATTGACACCCTATCAAGCGCGCTCTTATCTAGACGCCCATTGATTGCACAAACGTAGTAACTGATCGGGTATCACTTGAACTCGACACTCTGAATCAATGTGAACTAACGCAACTTCGAAACGGACTTCGCTGCGGTATTTCAAGGAGAAACTCATGACCTGCCTGTCGAACAAAGTAGAACTGATGGCTCCACGCCTGGCGCAATCGTCGGGATCCGCCATTAACGGCGCCTCAGCCGCTCATTTGCTGATCGAGATCGTGCCCTATGCCAGCATGGACGAAGGCGACCTGATCGAGCTGTTCTGGGACACCTGCTACGTCGCCTCCAAGGTCCTGGAGGCCGCGGATATCGGCCAGCCCATCCACCTGCGGGTGCCCGAAAGCTTCATCCGCAACGGCAGGTCCGGCATCCATTATCGCGTCATGCAGGTCGGACAAGACCCGGCGCGCTCGGCGACCAAACGGGTCCAGGTCAAGCTCGATTGCCCCGGCGGGGAACCCCTCAGCCAATGGACCGATGAAAACCAGGGGCTGGCGCCCTTGGTCATTCCAGACATGATCCGCAAGCATGGGGTCAACCTGAACCAGATGAAGCGCGGCGTGCCGCTGACCATCGAGCCTTACCTGAACATGGCCACTGCCGATGCAATCACCCTGCGCTGGGGCGATGTGCGCCTGGACCTGCCCAAGGTCAAGCCGGGCGAGGTCGGCAAGCCGATCAACCTGTGGGTGCCGCCGACCGTGATTCTCGAGGCGGGTGAGGACAGTCGCCTGGAAGTGACCTACTGCATCCTCGATCGGGTGGGCAATAACTCCCGCTGGGCGCCTGTACGCCTGTTGCGAATCGGCGGGAGCCCATCTGGCGCCAAGCAGCCCCCCGGCCAAGCGGCAAGCGCACACGGACCTTCTATGTATATTCCTAAAAGTTAGTTTATTATTTTTTTATACACTATTAGGGTATATACACCGGACCACCGGACATTCTTGATTCTGATTTCGCCGCACGACGCGGCTTATCCATGAGAAGTGAGGTAGGTATGGTCCGGAACACAATCACCCCAGTGCAGATCGCCAGGGCATTGCGTGCAGCCAAGGAGTGGCAGTGATGTCCAGTCTGGCCGAAGCAAACATCCAGAGCGATCTGGACATCGCCCCGCCGCTGCTGCCCGCACAGGTGCTCGACACTGACGCACAAGCGCTCCAGGCTGCCCGCGAACTCGCGGCTGTCGCCCGCCAACACGCCGCGCACCGCGATCAGCAACGCAAATTGCCCTGGGCACAAATCGAGCAGTTCACCCGCAGCGGCCTGGGCAGTATCGCCATTGGCAAAGCCTTTGGTGGCCCTCAGGTTTCCTACGTCACCCTGGCTGAAGTCTTCGCGATCATTTCCGCGGCAGATCCGGCCCTGGGGCAGATCCCGCAGAACCAGTTCGGCATCCTCAACCTGCTGCAACACGTGGCCAGCGAGCCGCAGAAACAGCAGTTGTTCCAGAGCGTGCTCAACGGTTCGCGCATCGGCAATGCCGGCCCGGAACGCGGTAACAAGAACACCCTTGAACTCAAGGCCCGCATCACCGCCCAAGGCGATGGCTGGGTGCTCAATGGCCAGAAGTTCTACTCCACCGGTGCCCTGTTCGCGCACTGGATCGCCGTCAAGGCCCTGAACGACGACGGCAAGCAGGTGATGGCCTTTGTCCGACGTGGCACCCCGGGACTGCGGGTCGTGGACGACTGGTCGGGGTTTGGCCAGCGCACCACCGCCAGCGGCACCGTATTGCTGAACAACGTGCGGGTCGACGCCGACCTGGTGGTGGACAACTGGCGGCTCAACGAGCATCCGAACATCCAGGGTGCCGTGTCCCAACTGATCCAGGCCGCCATCGACGCCGGGATTGCCCGCGGAGCCCTCGACGACGCCATTGAATTTGTGCGCACCCGCGCCCGGCCCTGGATCGATGCCAAGGTCGACCGCGCCAGCGACGATCTGTATGTGATTGCCGACATCGGCAAATTGAAGATCGAACTGCACGCCGCCGAAGCGCTGCTGCACAAGGCCGGCAAGGTGCTGGACCAGGTCAGCGCGGCACCCGTGACCGCCGCCTCCGCCGCCCGCGCCTCGATTGCCGTCGCCGAGGCCAAGGTGCTGACCACCGAGATCTCCTTGCTCGCCAGCGAAAAGCTCTTCGAGCTGGCCGGCAGCCGCGCCACCCTCGCCGAATTCAACCTCGATCGTCACTGGCGCAATGCGCGCGTGCACACCCTGCACGACCCGGTGCGCTGGAAGTACCACGCCGTGGGCAACTACCACCTCAACGGCACCTTGCCGAACCGGCATTCCTGGATCTGACCGACCAGATATCTGGAGATTTACATGACGTTTTCCCAATCCGTCGCGGTCATTACCAGCGATGAACACGCCCTTATTGTCGCCAGCGACCTGGCCGAAGACTTGCGCCGCGACAGCGCCCTGCGCGACCGTGAACGCCGCCTGCCTTATCCGGAGTTGGACGTGTTTTCACGCTCGGGCCTGTGGGGCATCAGCGTCCCCCGGGAGTATGGCGGCGCCGAGGTGTCCAATGTCACCCTGGCCAAAGTCATCGCGCTGATCGCCCAGGCGGACGGCTCCCTGGGGCAGATCCCGCAGAACCATTTTTATGCCCTTGAAGTCCTGCGGGTAAACGGCAGCGAGGCGCAGAAAAAACGCCTGTACGCCGAAGTGCTCGCCGGCCAGCGTTTTGGCAACGCCCTGGCGGAGCTGGGGACCAAGACCGCCCACGACCGGGTCACCCGCCTGACCCAGGATGGCCAGGGCTACCGCATCAACGGCCGCAAGTTCTACGCCACCGGCGCCATCTACGCCCAGCGAATTCCCACCTCGGTGGTCGATGACCACGGCGTCCAGCAACTGGCCTTCGTGCCCCGCGACAGCCAAGGCCTGACGGTGATCGACGACTGGAGCGGCTTCGGCCAGCGCACCACGGGCAGCGGCTCAGTGGTGTTCGAGGACGTCTATGTGTCTGCCGACGACCTGGTGCCGTTTCAAAGCGCCTTCGAGCGTCCGACCCCGGTCGGCCCGCTGGCGCAGATTCTCCACGCCGCCATCGACACCGGCATCGCCCGCGCCGCCTACGAAGACGCGCTGCACTTCGTGCGGACCAAGACCCGGCCGTGGATCGACTCCGGCAACGACAACGCCACCCAGGACCCCCTGACCCTCAAAAGCTTCGGTCACCTGAGCATCCGCCTGCACGCCACCGAAGCCCTACTGGAGCGCGCCGCCGAGATCCTCGACCAGGCGCAGCACACCACCAACGCAGACACCGTGGCAGCCGCCTCGATTGCCGTGGCCGAGGCCCGCGCCATCAGCAGCGAAATCTCCCTGGCGGCCGGCAGCACCCTGTTCGAACTGGCCGGCAGCCAGGCGACGCTGGCTGAGCATGGCCTGGACCGGCACTGGCGCAACGCCCGCGTGCACACCTTGCATGACCCGGTGCGCTGGAAATACCACGCGGTGGGCAACTACTACCTCAACGATGAAAACCCGCCACTGCGAGGGACCATCTGATGAGCAGCCCCGAGCACGGCAAGAAAAAAATCCTCCTCAATGCCTTCAACATGAACTGCATCGGGCACATCAACCACGGCCTGTGGACCCATCCCCGGGACACCTCGACCCAGTACAAGAGCGTCGAGTACTGGACTGAGCTGGCGCAGTTGCTGGAACGCGGGCTGTTCGACGGCTTGTTCATCGCCGACATCGTCGGCGTCTATGACGTGTACCAGGGCTCGGTGGACGTACCGCTCAAGGAGTCGATCCAGCTGCCGGTCAACGACCCGTTGCTGCTGGTTTCGGCCATGGCCGCGGTGACCCGCAACCTCGGCTTCGGCCTCACCGCCAACCTCACCTATGAACCGCCGTACCTGTTCGCCCGGCGCATGTCGACCCTCGACCACCTGAGCCGTGGCCGGGTGGGCTGGAACATTGTCACCGGCTACCTCGACAGCGCTGCCAAGGCCATGGGCCTGAGCGAACAGGTCGAACATGACCGGCGTTACGACCAGGCCGACGAGTACCTGCAGGTGCTGTACAACCTCTGGGAGGGCAGTTGGGAGGCGGACGCGGTCCTCAACGACCCCAGGCAGCGCATCTACGCCCAGCCGGGCAAAGTGCACAAGGTCGAGCACCACGGCGAGTTCTATCAGGTCGAGGGTTATCACCTGTGCGAACCCTCGCCGCAACGCACCCCGGTGCTGTTCCAGGCCGGCAGTTCGAGTCGTGGCCTGCAATTCGCAGGGCAACACGCCGAGTGCGTGTTCATCAGTGGCCAGAACAAAACCTTGACCAAGGCCCAGGTCGACAACGTGCGCGCCAGCGCCGTCAGCGCCGGGCGCAACCCGGACGACATCAAGGTGTTCATGGGCTTGAACGTGATTGTCGGGGCCAGCGAGGACGCCGCCTGGGCCAAGCACGCCGAGTACCTGAGCTACGCCAGCGCTGAAGCCGGCGTGGCGCATTTTTCCGCCTCCACCGGTATCGATTTTTCCGAGTACGCACTGGACGAACCTATCCAGTACGTGAAAAGCAACGCCATCCAGTCCGCCACCCAGCACCTGAAAAACAATGACTGGACCCGGCGCAAACTGCTCGATCAGCACGCGTTGGGCGGTCGCTACATCACCCTGGTCGGCTCGCCCGAACAGGTGGCAGACGAGCTGGAATCCTGGATCGCCGAAACCGGCCTGGACGGCTTCAACCTGACCCGCATCGTCACCCCGGAAAGCTATGTGGATTTCATCGAGCTGGTGATTCCCGAGTTGCAGCGCCGCGGCTCGTACAAGACCGCCTATGACCAGGGCACCTTGCGCGAAAAGCTGTTCCAGGGCACTGCGCAATTACCCGAACAGCACACCGGCTCGACGTTTCGCCGCTGACCGCTTCGCGAGCAGCCCCCCCAAACACCCCACCTCTATGACTGGAAACCCATCATGAAAAACACCTTGTTCGCCTACCCAGTCAAAGCACTGGCCCTGGCCCTCGGCCTCTTCAGTTCCGTGACCTTCGCCGCCGATGCGCCGCTAAAAGTCGGCACCACCGCCGCCTTCGCCATTCCCCTGGAAGCCGCGGTCGAGGAGGCCGGCAAGCAAGGCCTGAACGTCGAGCTGGTGGAATTCAGCGACTGGATCGCACCCAACGTCAGCCTCGCCTCGGGCGACATCGACGTGAACTACTTCCAGCACATCCCCTTCCTGGAAAATGCCAAGGCCGCCGCCGGTTTCGACCTGGTGCCCTTTGCCCCGGGAATCATCAACAACGTCGGCCTGTACTCGAAGCAATACAAAAGCTTCGCCGAGCTGCCCGAAGGCGCCAGCGTGGCCATCGCCAACGACCCGATCAACAGCGGTCGCGGCCTGCAACTGCTGGCCAAGGCCGGCTTGATCACCCTCAAGGACGGGGTGGGCTACAAGGCCACCGAAGACGACATCGTCGCCAACCCGAAGAAGATCAAAATCCTCCAGGTCGAAGCCGTGCAACTGGTGCGCGCCTATGACGACGCCGACCTGGTGCAGGGCTACCCCGCCTACATTCGCCTGGCCAAGACGTTCGACGCCGGCTCCGCACTGCTGTTCGACGGTCTCGACCATAAGGAATACGTGATCCAGTTCGTGATCCAACCCTCCCGCAAGACCGACCCGCGCCTGATCAAATTCGTCGACATCTACCAGCATTCGCCCGCCGTTCGCGCCGCCCTGGATAAAGCCCACGGCAAGCTCTACCAAGCCGGCTGGGAAAGCTGAGCATGAGCGCCGCGAACCCACTGCGACTGGAAACTCCAGAGCCACCCAACGCGGTCCGGACTGAACTGCACCCCGACCTCAATCACGCCCACGTCCGCTTCATTGGCCTGGGCAAGACCTACAACGGCCAGCAAGGCCCGGTCGCCGCGCTGCACGGCATCGACCTGGCGATCCAGCGCGGTGAAGTGTTCGGCATCATCGGCCGCAGCGGCGCCGGCAAGTCGTCGCTGATCCGCACCCTCAATCGCCTCGAACAACCGACTTCGGGCCGGGTGCTGATCGATCAGGTGGACATCGGCGAGTTCGACGAAGAACACCTGGTCCACCTGCGTCGGCGCATCGGCATGATCTTCCAGCACTTCAACCTGATGTCGGCCAAGACCGTGTGGCAGAACGTCGAGCTGCCCCTCAGGGTCGCCGGCGTGGCGAAACCGGCACGCGAGCAAAAGGTCCGCGAACTGCTTGAACTGGTGGGCCTGCAGGATAAGCACAAGGCTTACCCGGCGCAGCTCTCGGGCGGGCAGAAACAGCGCGTCGGCATTGCCCGCGCGCTGGTCCACGACCCGGCGATCCTGCTGTGCGACGAAGCCACTTCGGCACTGGATCCGGAAACCACGCACTCGATCCTCGGCCTGCTGCGCGAGATCAACCGACGCCTGGGCCTGACCATCATTCTGATCACCCATGAAATGGCAGTGATCCGCGATATCTGTGACCGGGTGGTGGTGCTCGAGCACGGCAAGATCGTCGAGCAAGGCCCGGTCTGGCAAGTGTTCGGCCACCCACAGCACGAGATCAGCAAAACCCTGCTGGCGCCGCTGCAACACAGCCTGCCGGAGGACCTGCAAGGCCGCCTGCACGCCCAACCCGCCTCAGCGCAGGACGCCGTGGTATTGCGCTTGCAGTTCACCGGCAGCCGCCAGGACGAACCGGACCTGGCCGCCCTGTTCAGCGCCCTGGGCGGCCGGGTGCGCCTGCTGCAAGGCGGCGTCGAGCGGATCCAGGGGCATGCCTTGGGGCAATTGCTGCTGGCGGTGTCGGGGTCGCCCCTGGGCACCGAACAATTGCGGCAACGCGCCGCTGGATGGGCGCAACAGGTGGAGGTGCTGGGTTATGTGGTTTGAGCGTTTGCTGCAAGGCTTTATCGATACCTTCCTGATGGTCGGCGTGTCGTCGCTGATCGCCTTGCTGGCGGGTATTCCGTTGGCGGTGATCCTGGTCACCAGCGCCAAGGGCGGGATCTACGAAGCCCCGGCGCTGAACCGCGCGCTGGGAGCCTTCGTCAACCTGTTCAGGTCGATCCCGTTCCTGATCCTGATGGTCGCCCTGATTCCCTTTACCCGGCTGATCGTCGGCACCACCTACGGCGTCTGGGCCGCCGTAGTGCCGCTGACCATTGCCGCCACGCCGTTTTTTGCGCGGATTGCCGAAGTCAGCCTGCGCGAGGTCGATCACGGCCTGATCGAAGCGGCCCAGGCCATGGGTTGCCGCCGCTGGCACATCATCTGGCACGTGTTGTTGCCAGAGGCACTGCCGGGGATTGTCGGCGGATTCACCATCACCCTGGTGACCATGATCAACTCCTCGGCCATGGCCGGGGCCATTGGTGCCGGTGGCCTGGGGGATATCGCCTACCGTTACGGTTACCAGCGCTTTGACAGCCAGATCATGCTCACGGTGATCGTGCTGCTGGTGATTCTGGTGGCGGTGATTCAATTGGGCGGGGATCGGTTGGCGCGCGGCTTGAACAAGCGTTGATCGCTCGGCCGCAAAGGGTATATTCGGCTCATTCCCCTTGCCTGCGCAGCCGATCATGAAACACACCCCCGACGACCTCCAACAGATCACCGCCATCACCCTGGATCACTACAACGCGGTCGCCGAAGACTTTCGCGAAGGCACTCGCGATCATGACGTCAGCCAGAACATCGCGGCCCTGCTGCGGCACATCCAGGGTGAGGCGCCGCTGCAGATTCTCGACTTCGGCTGCGGCCCGGGGCGCGATTTGCAGACGTTCAGCCACCTGGGGCACACGGCCGTCGGCCTCGACGGCTCGGAGCAATTTGCCCGGATGGCCCGCGAGGACAGCGGCTGTGAGGTCTGGCAGCAGGACTTTCTCAAGCTCGAGCTGCCGGCCGAACGGTTTGACGGGATTTTCGCCAACGCGGTGCTGTTTCATGTGCCACGCCAGGAGCTGCCGCGGGTGCTGCAACACCTGCACGGGACCTTGAAGCCGGGTGGGGTGCTGTTCAGTTCCAATCCCCGTGGCGACAATCAGGAAGGCTGGAATGGCCCGCGATACGGGGCGTATCACGACCTGCAAGCGTGGCAACAATTGCTCACCGAAGCGGGATTTGTCGAGCTGGAGCACTACTACCGACCTGCCGGGCTGCCACGCGAGCAGCAGCCTTGGTTGGCGAGTGTCTGGCGTAAACCGCTGTAGACCGTCAGATCGCTATCGCGAGCAAGCCCACTCCCACATCAGTGACTCTGCAGTCTCTGTGGGAGCGGGCCAGGTAGCGCCCGCCTTTATGCCACCTCTTTAGTCGGCTCCTGGATCTTGTACCAGGCCACATACAGCGCCGGCAGGAACAGCAGCGTGAGCAAGGTGGCGACGATGATCCCGCCGATCATGGCGTAGGCCATCGGTCCCCAGAACACTTCCCGGGCAATCGGGATCATGCCCAGGCTCGCGGCGGCCGCCGTCAGCAGGATCGGGCGGCGGCGGTGCTCGGTGGCTTGCACCACGGCATCCCAGGGGGAGCAGCCGTCGCGCTCGAAGGACTCGATCTGGGTCACCAGGATCACCGAGTTGCGAATGATGATGCCGATCAGCGCCAGGATCCCCAGAATCGCCACAAAGCCCATCGGCGTGCCCGTCGGGATCAGCGCCAGCACCACCCCAATCAGGCCCAGTGGCGCGACGCTGGCCACCAGGAACAGCTTCTGCACACTGTGCAGCTGGATCATCAGGAATGTCGCCATCAGGAACAGCATCAGCGGCACGACCTTGGCAATCGGCCCCTGGGCCTTGCCGCTCTCCTCCACCGTACCGCCTGTGGCAACCTTGTAGCCCACCGGCAATGCCGCGGCGAACTTCTCGACGTCCGGCTTCAGCAGCCTGACCAGGTCCGTTGGCTGGATCTCGTCACGCACCGCCGCCTTGATGGTGATGGTCGGCTTGCGATCGCGGCGCCACACCAGCGGTTGTTCCAGTTCGTAGCGCACGGTGGCAAAAGCCAGCAGCGGGATCGAGGTCCCGCTCGGGGTCAGGATCTGCAGGTTCTGCAGGGTATTGGGTGAGCCGCGCTCGGCATCCACCGCCCGACCGACGACGTTGATCAGGTAGATATCATCGTCCACCTGGGTCACCGTCGAGCCACTGACAATGCTGTTCATCAGGCTCGCCACGTCCTCGGACGACAGCCCGAGTTGACGCGCCTTGTCCTGGGCAATGTCGATACGTAGCACTTTGCCCGGCTCGTTCCAGTCGAAAATGATCTCGCCGATGTGCGGGCTCTTGTCCAGCTCGCTGGCCAGGTCGATCGCGTGTTTACGTACCTGATCGATGTCCTTGCCGCTGACCCGGTACTGGATCGGCCTCCCCACCGGCGGGCCCATCTCCAGCGCCTGCACATAACTACCAACGCCCACGAAGTCCTGGCGCAGGCGTTCGCGCAGACGCTGGCTGAGGGCCGTGCGCGCTTCGAAATCCTTGCTGACGATCACCAACTGGGCGTAGTACGGGTTCTGCAGTTGCTGGTCCAGTGGCAGGTAGAAACGAATCGCGCCCTGGCCGATGTAGGTGCTCCAGCGCACGATGTCCGGGTCGCCCTTGAGGGTGGCTTCGAGACGGTCGACCACCTTGCGGGTTTCATCCAGCGAGGCGTTTTGTGGCAGGTTGAGGTCGACCAGGATCTCCGGGCGATCCGACGACGGGAAGAACTGGTTCTGCACAAAACGCATGGAAAACACCGCCAGCACGAAGCACAGCACCGTGATGCCGATGGCCCACCAGCGATTGCGCATGCACCACAGCAGGCCACCGTTGAAGGCCCGGCCAACACGCCCGGGCTCCTCGGAGTGCGGCTTCACGTTGCTGCTGAGGATATGCACGCCAATCACCGGGGCAAACAGCACCGCGACAATCCACGAAACGAGCATCGCCACCGCAATCACCGCGAACAGGGTGAAGGTGTATTCCCCGGCGGAGCTGCCGTTCAGGCCGATCGGCACAAAACCGGCGACGGTCACCAAGGTCCCGGTGAGCATCGGGAATGCGGTCGAGGTATAGGCGAACGTGGCCGCCTGCTCCTTGGTCTCGCCCATTTCCAGGCGCGTGACCATCATCTCCACCGTGATCATCGCGTCATCCACCAGCAGGCCCAGGGCGATGATCAGCGCACCCAGGGAAATCCGTTGCATGGTGATGCCGCTGTACTCCATGAACACAAAGACCATCGCCAGCACCAGCGGGATCGAGCAGGCCACCACCAGCCCTGCGCGCACCCCCAGGCTGATGAAGCTGACCACCAGGACGATGATCACGGCTTCGAACAACGCACTGGTAAAGCCGCCGACGGCCTCCTCCACCACTTCGGCCTGATCGGAGACCTTGTGCACGCCGATGCCCACCGGCAGGTCGGCGGTGAGTTCGTCCATGCGCTGGTGCAGCGCCTTGCCGAACTCCTGGATGTTGCCGCCCTTCTGCATGGCCACCGCCAGGCCAATGGCGGGCTGGCCGTTGAAGCGGAACATCGGCGCGGCCGGGTCGACGTAGCCGCGGGTAATTTGCGCGATGTCGGCCAGGCGATAGAAACGATCGTTGAGGCGCAGGTTGACCGTTGCCAAGTCTTTCTCCGAAGCGAACTGCCCCGAGGTCCGCACGGAAATCCGCTCCGGTCCCGCTTCGATCACCCCGGCCGGGGTCACTGCGTTCTGGGTTTGCAGGCTCTGCACCACCTGCCGCTGGTCGATACCCAGTGCTGCCAGTTTGCGGGTGGAGAAGTTCAGGTAGATGACTTCGTCTTGCTGGCCGACCATCTCGATCTTGCCCAGCCCCGGCACATCCCGAATCTCGGCACGGGCCTGCTCGACGTAGTCGCGCAACTCGCGCATCGACAGGCCATCGGTAGTGAAAGCGAACACCGAGCCGAACACATCACCGAACTCATCGTTGAACGATGGGCCCTGGATGCCCTGCGGAAAGCTGCCGCGGATATCGCCGATTTTCTTCCGTACCTGGTACCAGATTTCCGGGATGTCCTTGGCGCGGGTGGTGTCATGCAGGTACACGTAGACCGTGGATTCACCCGGGCGGGTGTAGCTTTTCACGTAGTCGAGGGAGTCGAGTTCTTCGAGTTTCTTCTCGATGCGATCGGTCACCTGCTTGAGGGTTTCTTCCTGGGTCGCCCCCGGCCAGCGGGTCTGGATGACCATGGTCTTGATGGTGAACGAGGGGTCTTCCTCGCGGCCCAGGTTGAGGTAGGAAAACACCCCCATCAACAAGGCGACAAACATCAGGTACCAGACAAAAGACTGATGCTTGAGGGCCCATTCGGATAAGTTGAAACTCCCTTTCATTGCGGGCTGTCCTCATCGATTCTGACTTTTTGCCCCGACGTGAGGCTGTTCACACCCGCACTGACCACGCGCTCGCCATTCTTCACCCCGCCCCCCAGGATCACGCTGTCGGCACCACGGCTGAGCAGGCTGATGTCCCGTGGGGAAACGGTCTGGTTCTGTGGGTCGATCACCCAGATCCGGGGTTTGCCGTCGACGTCCTGCACGGCGGTCAGTGGCAGCTCGATGCGCGGCTTGATGGCCGAACTGAGGGTGACACTGATGGCCGTGCCCAGGCGCAAGCCCGGTGGCGTCTCGGCCAGGGTCAGGCGCGCGCGGCGGGTGCGTGTCGCGCTTTGGGCCTGGGGTTCGATTTCGCGAATGATCGCCGTGGTATGGGTCAACGGATCCAGTTGCGCGGCGACCGCAAACACCACGTCGGCCGGCAACTGCTCGGCGAGGTCCGCGGGCAGGTCGATCACCGCTTCCTTGATATCCGGCCGGGCCAGCGTCACCACCTGCTGGCCGGCAGTGACGACCTGCCCGGCCTCGGCGTTCCAGGCCGTAACGACGGCGGCATGGTCGGTGCGCAACTCGGTGTAGGCCAATTGGTCCTGGGACTGCCTGACAGCTGCCCGGGCCTGGTCCAGTGAAGCCTGGGTGGTTTTCAGGTCGGTCTGGGCCGCGTCCAGTTGGGCTTGCGCCCCTACGCCACGGTTGAACAGTTCCTGCTGGCGGCGCGCATTGGCCTGGGCGTTGATCAATTGCGCCTCGATCTTCGCCAGGTCCCCTTGGCTGGCACGCAACTGGTTCTGTTGGTCGGTCGGGTCGAGGGTCGCGAGCAAGGTGCCCTTCGCCACTTCACTGCCGACATCGGCGTTGCGGCTGGCGATGCGCCCGGGTACCCGGAACCCGGTATTGCTTTCATAACGCGCCTGGATACTTCCGGCGAAACGCCCGAGGCTTTCCTGGTCATAGGCACGCACTTCAATGGACAGCACCGGGCGCACCGGCGCAGGCGGCGGCTCTTGCTTGGAGCAGGCGGCCAGCAACAGGCCGGCCGCCAGCAACATCACCAGGCGCTTCATGGCTGGACTCCTGGCAATTGCGGTGAGTTGGCCGAGGGGGTAACGACTTCCACCAACACATCGGGGTGCAACAACTGGCCGCCGGCGGTAACGACTTTCTCGCCGCCGCTCAGGCCGCCGCTGATGATCACCTTGCCGGACAGGTAGCGACCGACCGTGACGGTCTTGAGCTGGGCCTTGCCTTGGCTGTCGACCAACCATACGGCCGGATCGCTGAGGTTCTTGGTCAGTGCCGACCACGGCAATTCGACCACCGACTTGCCCGGAACCTTGGCCGTGGCGCTGACCACTGAGCCCAGGCGCATGCCTTCGGGCAACTCACTGAGGGTGACCTTGACCTGCACGGTACCGGTTTGCGCCGACACCGCCGGGGTGATTTCGCGCACCGTGCCGGTGGTCTTGATCTTGGGGTTGTCGAGCAGGCTGACCTCCACCGTTTTGTTTTCGGGTGGTTCGGTCAACAGGGATTCGTAGATGTTGAACACCGCATCCCGCTCGCCATCCCGGGCCAGGCTGAAAATCGGTACCGTGGCCTGCACCACCTGGCCGACTTCGGCCTGGCGCGCGGTGATGATTCCCGGTGCGTCGGCAATCAGCGCGGTGTAGCTCAGTTGATCACGGGCGTTGGCCAACTGCGCCTGCGCCGCGGCCAATGCGCTCTGGCTGCTGCGCAGCGCGGCCTGGGCCGAGTCATATTCGCTTTGGCTGGTGTAGGCCTTGGGCAGGAGTTTTTGCTGGCGCACAAAGGCTGCAGCAGTCTGCTTGACCCGCGCCTGCTCGGCGACCACCTGGGCCTGGGCCGAGTCGACGCTGGTCTGCAGGTCCTTGGGGTCGAGCCGGGCGAGCACTTGCTTGGCCGTCACCCGATCACCGACATCCACCGTACGCTGGATGATCTTGCCTGCGACACGGAAGGACAGCTCGGTCTGGACCCGCGCCTGCACGTCCCCGGTCAGGGTCACTGACGCGGCGTAATCTTCCCGCTTGACCTCTTGCACGAACACCCTGGGGCGCTCCTTCTCGACCGCGGGCTTGTCGCCGCAGGCAGTCAGCAGCCCAATCACACTCAGGCCAACGATGAATTTCAATCCAGGACCAGCCATGCAGGCTCCTTTGCGTGTTGCGGGCGAATGTGCGGCGTACGACTGAAGAGCTTAGATCAGGGTGGCAACGACGCATCGAGCGACACAAATCAATTTGCGCCGCTTGCATGGACAGCTTGAAACCGGCGGGATTCAATCCGCTGCGGGGCTTTGCCAGTGGCGTCCTGGGAGGCTAGATGGCCCGTAGCCAGGCCCACAGGTTCTCCACGTCACTGGGTTGTGGATAACAGCCCGGCATACCTCAAAAGAAAATCCCGAAAGGGCCTATTGATATTGCGCAAAAAACCTATGGCCCGGATTGGCGTAGGCGGCGTAGGACAGCTACGTTCCTTGGCGCTGTAGGAGGGTTCTATTTTTTAGGGCAACCCGCCACGGACAGACAGCGCACGGCCAGACTCCCCGGCCGCACTCCTACAAGGACGATGAAAATGGCAGACGTGAACGCACCGAAGCGGATGGATCCGCAGGATGTCGTAAAGTGGTTGGTGGCGTTGCGCCGGGCGTTGAATACCAGAGTGGATGAGGTCGTAGCTGATCGTTCCCACGCGCCTGGGAACGATCACGCCGACGCTATTGAAAGCCGTCGGCGTTCAAACCTTGAAGGGGTTTATCGCGTGATCAGAACGCCGGCAGGACCGCGCCGCTGTACTTCTTGGCGATGAATGCCTTCACCTCAGGGCTGGTCAGGGCCTTGGCCAGTTTCTGGATCGCGACGCTGTCCTTGTTGTCTGGACGGGCCACCAGGAAGTTCACGTAAGGCGAATCCGCGCCTTCGATCACCAGTGCGTCTTTAGCTGGGTTGAGGCCCGCTTCCAGCGCGTAGTTGGTGTTGATCATGTCCAGGTCGACCTGATCCAGCACACGCGGGAGCATGGCCGATTCCAGTTCCTTGAACTTGAAGTTGTGCGGGTTCTTGGCAATGTCTTTCGGCGTGGCCAGGGCGTTTTTCGGGTCTTTGAGTTCGATCAGTCCGGCTTTCTGCAGCAGGATCAACGCACGACCGCTGTTGCTGCCTTCGTTCGGGATGGCGATGGTTGCGCCGTCCTTGAGCTCAGCCAGGGTTTTGACTTTCTTCGAGTAACCGCCGAACGGCTCGACGTGCACACCGATCACGGTCACCAGGTTAGTGCCTTTGCCTTCGTTGAAGCTCTGCAGGTATGGCAGGGTCTGGAAGTAGTTGGCGTCCAGACGCTTCTGATCGACCTGTACGTTCGGTTGCACGTAGTCGGTGAAGACTTTGATTTCCAGGTCCACGCCTTCTTTGGCGAGGGTTGGCTTGATCAACTCGAGGATCTCGGCGTGCGGTACCGGAGTGGCCGCGACTACCAGTTTCTCGCCCGCCTGGGCCAGGCCAGCCGTCAGGGCAGCCGCGAGTGCGGTAAACAACAGAACCTTTTTCATGCAGTGTCCTTATTTGTCGTTGTCGACAACGGCTTAAAAGTGAGGTGCCAGTGAAGTGCTATCGCTGGCGTGAGGCGGACAATACCCGGATTTTTTATGCCGTAAAAATACTTTTTATCGAAGTGAATATTCCATAATCGAATAACAAATTCGCAACCGTCATGCACCGCGATTTACACGTGCGCCAACAGCCGCTTCAACCTGTCCAGGGGTTCACGGTTACCACTGTGTACCCACTGCGCCACCCAGCGCTCAATCAACTGCAACGGCTGCTCGGTGGCCGGCAGATTCAAATGTTCCGGCAAAATCTCCTCACCGCTGCTGACCAGCAACGCAAAGTGAATGACGTTCTCCAGCTCACGGGTATTGCCCGGCCAACTGTGTTGCTCCAGCACCTGCTGTGCCGCGTCGCTGATGAGGGGCACCGGCAGGCCCAGGCGCTGGCTGTAGATGCCGAGGAAATACTCGGCCAGCGATTGAATGTCGCCCACCCGCTCGCGCAGCGCCGGCAATTGCAACTGACCTTCGCGGAGGTAGTGGTAGAGCCGCTCGTGGAATTTGCCGGCCGCCACGGCCTGCGCCAGGTCGATACTGGTGGCGGCCACCAGGCGCACATCGACCGGGCTCGGGTGCTGGGCGCCGACACGGGTGACTTCGTGATTTTCCAGGGCCGCCAGCAACTTGATCTGGATCGGCAGCGGCAAATCGCCGATTTCATCCAGGTACAGGGTCCCGCCATTGGCCGAACCAAACCAGCCGGCGCGGCTGCTGGCCGAACCACTGAAGCCGCCACCGGCATAACCGAACAGCTCGGCGTCGGCATAGGTCGGACTGATGGCGCCGCAATTGACCGAGACGAACAAACCACCGCGGTCACTGGCCCGGTGAATGTGCCGTGCCAGCAACTCTTTGCCGCTTCCCGTTTCCCCGCGAATCAACACCGAAATCGAGCGCGGTGCCAGTTGCTCAAGTTCCTGGCGCAGGCTGCGCGAACGTGGGTCGACGAACACCAGCGCCTTGGCGCGAATGCTCAACGGGCTTTTTTCTGCGTCGGGAAAGGTCAGCAGTGGCTGACCGAAGGTTTCATGCACACTCATGGCAGGCTCCCGCCCAGAACCGCCGGCGGACGGGGGCGTTTAATTGAAAGGGACGATCAGGCGCGGCGCAGGGCGTGGTGTTCCATGCGGTTCTGCAGGCGATACATGTAAGCGAACCCCTGCTCCCAACGATGGTGGCCGGACTTCACATTGATGTGTCCGGCACCTGCCAGGATGCCGGCCTCGGCGCCCCAGTTGCGCGCCAGCTCGAGGGCGCGCGGGGCACTCACGGCCGCATCGTTGTCGGCACTGACGACCTGGCTGGGAAACGGCAGCAGGTGCGTGGGAATCGGTGCGAAATTGCGCAACGCCGGCACGCACGCCCGGCGCTCGACATCGGCAGGCGCCACCAGCAAGGCCCCACGCACCTGGCGCAGCGCCTGCAAGGGCGCAGTGGCCGCCCAATGGGCCACGGTGATGCAACCCAGGCTGTGGGCGATGAGGATCACCGGCGCGCTGTCGGCAGCAATGGCTTCGGCCAGGGCCGCCACCCAGTCTTCACGACGAGGGGTGAGCCAATCGGCCTGCTCGACCCGTGCGCTGTTCGGCAGACTGTTCTGCCAGTGGGTCTGCCAATGATCGTCTGGTGATCCCTGCCAGCCCGGCACAATCAGGTAGCGAATGGATTCGTTGCGCATGGGGAGCTCTCCTGTGCGTGTCTGTTCCTGAGCGAGTATAGGGATGAGATTTATATTCGCTAAGGAATAAGAAGATATTTATTAAGACCTTAATGGAATATGAAAGATTGATAGGGGTGGTGTGCAGACAAGCCGCTAGTGGGTACCACCAGCGGATCGTTCTGTTCCACCGGGGCGACGGCTTCGGGCTTGGGCACCGGCTTCACCACTGGTTTGGGGATCGGCTTGGGTTTTGGCGGTAGCTTGACCGCCCGTTCATCCACCACTGGCGGTGATGCCGGTTGGGGTGGTGGCGGTTCGACCACCGGCGGCGCCGGACGCATGGTTTCAGGGCGCTCTAAAACCGGGCCTTCGAAGCAAAGGCGACTCGGGGCAAATCCACATAGCCACTTACAAAAATGCGATTGCATTACCTGCACTCGCCGCTTTAGATCGATCACCGCTTTATCAGCGGTAACCTTCGTTCCAATTCAATCGACTCAGGATGAGCACTCATGAAATTCAACACCCGATCACTGATTTGCGCGGCCATGATGCTGGCACCGCTATCGCTTTTTGCCGCTACCCCCAAGGACACGGACGCGATTGAACTGGAAATCCGCAACAAGACCAGCTACCCCCTCAATATTTTCCAGGGCAAGTGGAAAGGCGTCGTTTTGCCGGGTGATCGCTTTCAAGCAAAAGACTACGAAGCGGCTACCGTTACGATTTCCACTTCTACCCCCGAGGCGGGCATCAAGTTCGTCTCACTGAGCAAGTCCAAAGGCTGTCATGCACAGACCTGCGTATTAATCACCGGTAATTGAGGCACCTCACCTCCTGCGATCATCCAAGGAGGCTCGCGGGAGGTGACAACGCTCCTAGAAGTCGTAGCGCCCCGTGACGCCCAGCGTCCGCGGCGTGCCAAGCAAGCCTTCATACCCGCCGTTGCCGCCCGTCCAGAGGGTGGTGTAATAAGTCTTGTCGAAGGCGTTTTTCAGCCACAACGAGACATCCCACTGCCCCTCATCGAAGTCGCCGCGAAAGCCGGTGGAGAGGTTGACCACGGCGTAGCTGGGGATCTGTCCGTAGTCGGGATCTTCCACGGTACCGACCGCCTTGGGGCGGAAGGCATAGCGGGCGGTGACGTACTCTTCGAGGCCGTTGCCCAGGTTCCACTTGTATTCGCCGTTGGCGTTGCCGATCCATTTCCAAGCCCCGACTACCTGGTAGCCGCTGAGGTCGCACGCCGACGGCGCACCCGGTGCCAGGCTGACTTCCGGCGGGCATGGGGCATCCTCGTAGGAGAGGTAGCTGACGTCGTTGTATGAGCCGTTGAGGGTCAGGCCACCGATCACACTCATCGGAGTCGGCACGGCCTGCGAGCTTTCTTCACGGCGCCGCGCGGTGACGGTCACGGTTTCCAGTTGCTCGCCGCTGGCCCTGGGCGCAGCGTTGCTCAGCGCGCAAGTGACGCAGATGACCAAGCTCGATGTCGGTGAAGTGCACTTTGGCTGTGGCTCGGCGCCGGCGGTGAAACTGGTGCCCGATGCACTGGCGCAACCTGGCGCAGAACATCGAGAGCAGGCGCAGCGCCGCCCGGCTCGCGCCTATGGGACCACCCATCAAGCCCGCACGGTACGCACCTCTTCCCCCGCCACCTGCTCCTTGCGGGTATACCGGTTGGCGCGGCCGAACGTCCCGAAATCATTGAACCGCACCCCCATCTCGCGCATCACCTTGTGCGCCACCGGCACGGTCATCTGGCGGATGTAGAACGGTTCCTTGACCACAAAATGGTGAATGCCGTGGCTGCTGCCGAAGTTGAAGCAGAACGCTTGCATCGGCCACATCCACCACGGATTGAGCACCTGGGTCTGTTGGATCACGTTACCGGCCTCAATGTCGCCGTAGTAGTGCATGTTCGAACTGACGAAGTGCAGGCAAAAGGTACGCAACACGTTGGGACCGATGATCACCACGGCGGCGATATCAATCACCTGCATCACCGCCAAGGTGCTCGCTGACCACTGCACCGAAGTGCCCATCAACCAGGCGATGCCGTTGATCCCGTGAAAACCGAGGAACACATACCAGGCGCCCCAATGCAGCAGTGCCAGCGGCGCATAGACCTTGAGGCTGCGCTGGACAATGCTCAGCTTGTGCGCCCAGGTCTTGGCCCGCAGCATGCGAATAAAGGCCGACATCAGGTTGTCGCCGACCATCAGCAACCGCGCGATGCCCCACGGCTCACCGTTGGTGATGGCCCGCTCTTCCATGTCGGTTTCGGTGCCGGACACCTTGTGGTGATTGAGGTGCAGGTGGCGGCGGATCCACGGGTTGATGGTGCTCGGGCGCGCCAGCCAGACCAGCCCCATCATCAAGTTGTGCGGCAGCCGCTGCTTGCGAAAATACATGCTGTGGATCAGATCGTGCTCCAGCTCATGGGTCAGCGAGGCAAAAAAAGCATTGAGCAGCAGGCACACCCACCAGGCCATGTGCCCGCTGATGTACAGCGCCGCCGATCCGAGCATCCCGGCCAGGGCAAAGGCCAGGATGCCGGCGCCAAGCGCATCCTGATGCAGCAGGATCGGGTAGCGCTGGCGCAGTTCGACGCCCTTGGCGAGCACCACTTCACGAATATGCGCCGATCGTTGTTGTGCATTCAGGTGTTCGGGACTTGCAGAAGTACCGTGCATGCTTCCATCCTCTGGCTATTGATGTTCGCATCCTGCCCGGTGCGGTCGCGTTGGGCGCTAGCTGTGAACGCCAACCTGTTGACCGGAAGCGCCAATCATCATGATTGAACCCACCTCACTCGCCAGCTGGACCCGCGCCCTGCGCAAACAACTCGAGGCCCTGGGCTTCGACAGCGATGTGCTGTGCCGGCAAGCCGGGCTCGACCCGCAACTGATGGACGATCCCAACGCCCGGTATCCACTCTCGGCCACCACGCGCCTGTGGGAACTGGCCGTCCAGGCCAGTGGCGACCCGGCGATCGGCTTGCGGGTCTCGCGGTTCGTCAGCCCGACCACCTTTCACGCACTGGGCTATGCGCTGGTGGCCAGTGGTAGCCTGCGCGAAGTGTTCGAGCGCATCGTGCGTTATCACCAGGTCGTCAGCGATGCCCTCGAACTGCACTTGAACCGCGCTGAGGATCGCTACTGCTTCACCCTCAAAGTCCCCACCGGCAGCCCGGCGCCGGCACCCGAAGCCCTCGATGCCTTCGCCGCGATCTATGTGCGCACCTGCCGCAACCGCCTGGGCCGCGAATACGCGCCGCTGGCGGTGTACTTGCGCCGTGCGGAACCGGCCGATCCCCACCCCTGGCACAAGGTGTTCCGCGCGCCGGTGCACTTCGCCGCCGAAGAGGATCGCCTGGAGTTTTCCCTGGAGGATTTCGACAGCCACCTGGACGACGCCAACCCGGAGCTGGCCGAGCACAACGAGACCGTGCTCAAGCGCACCCTGGCGCAACTCAAGCCGCTGACCTGGGAGCGCAAGGTACGAGACGCCATCGAAGAGCAATTGCCCGAAGGCGAGCCCAGCGCCGAACGCATCGCCCAGGCCCTGCACCTGAGCCTGCGCAGCCTGCAACGGCACCTGGCGGACGAGGGGTGTCGCTTCGACACCCTGCTCAACGAAAGCCGCGAGAATCTGGCCCTGCTGCACCTGCGCGACCCACAGTGCTCGCTGAGCGAAATCAGTTACCTGTTGGGATTCGCCGACACCAGCAGCTTCAGCCGCGCGTTCAAGCGCTGGACCGGGATGACGCCGGGGCAGTTTCGCGATGGGTTGCGCTGAAGACTGTCAGCGCCCGCGATCGCGGCGCAGCAACTTGCGTACCCGCGCCACCAGTGCGCTGTGGGTAAACGGCTTGAGCAGGTAGTCATCTTCATGCAGTTCCAGGCCACGCAAACGGTCTTCGATGCCGTCGGTGGTGGTCAGGAACAGCACCGGTGTCGCGCCGGCCTTACGGACCTGTTGCAGCAGTTGCCAGCCGTTCAGGCCCGGCAGCATCACGTCGAGAATGATCAGGTCGTATTGCACCGTCTCGATGAAACGCCGCCCGGCCATGCCGTTGTCGGCTACATCCACCGTGTAACTGGCTTCGCTCAAGCCTTGGGCCAGCGCCTTGGCGATTTCGGGTTCGTCTTCCACTAACAGCAATCGCATGGCACACCTCGGATAATCGTCGCTACAGGCTAGGCGTCTTGGCGACCAAAGCCCATCACTAACGCTTATTTCGGATCAACCGAGCAGGTCACAGCTGCGCCAGCGCGCGCAACCGCGGGGCATCGAGGATCTCTATTTCACCGTAACCCAGGCTGACAATACCCTGGCTTTCCAGGTCCCGCAGGATCTGGTTGGTGGTCTGGCGCGACAGCGACAACAGCAGCGCCAGTTGCTCCTGAGGCAATTGCAGGACTCGCCGCGCCGGCTCGATCTCGCCATAGCCATCGGCGATCATCAGCAGCCGGTGCGCCACCCGGGCCGGGGCCGCCAGCAGGGTCAACTGTTCGAGGTTAATGAAGGTCAGGCGCAGTTTGTGGCTCATCAACAATGCCAGTTGCCGCCAGTGCTGCGGCTGCTGATCCAGATAGGCCAGCAGCGCGGCCTGTGGCAGGTGCAACAAGGTGCAGGGCCCCACCGCGTAGGCATCATGGGTGCGTGGCTGGCCGTCGAACAGGCCGATCTCACCAAACCAGTGCGGCGCCTCGATCAGGCTCAGCAACGCCTCCTTGCCCTGCTCGCTCACCGCTCCCACCCGCACCGCACCTTCCAGCACGGCGTACAGGCCACAGGGCGCATCACCGCGGCCGAACAGGCGCTGCCCCGCCGACAAGTGCCGTACGCGCGCCAGGGACAGCAAGCTATCCTGAAGACAGGATGGCAGGTGGCTGAACCACTGCCCCTGCACCAGGCATGCACGCCAGGCCGCTATTTGCATGAAGACTCCACAGTGATTGTCGTCTGGCTGACAGAGCAACGACGGGCCTCAGGGCATGATCAACATCCCTACAGGAGGAATAACAATGAAAAGCCTGGTTGACCACCTCAGTCAATACGCCGCTTACCACCGTGACCCGCGCAATATCGCCAGCCACTTTATCGGCATTCCATTGATTGTGGTGGCCGTCGCGGTGCTGCTGTCACGGCCGTCCTGGTCGGTAGTCGGGCTCTGGCTGTCGCCGGCAGTGCTCGTGGCGCTGGCCTCGGCGTGGTTCTACCTGCGCCTGGAAGTGCGCCTGGGCGTGCTGATGACGGTGCTGCTCGGCCTGTCCGTGTGGCTGGGCCAGGTCCTGGCGGCGCAGAGCACCGGGGTGTGGCTGGGCAGCGGCATCGGACTGTTTGTGCTGGGTTGGGTGATCCAGTTTGTCGGGCATTACTACGAGGGACGCAAACCGGCGTTTGTCGATGATGTCAGCGGGCTGATCGTCGGTCCGCTGTTCGTGGTGGCCGAACTGGCGTTCCTGCTGGGCCTGCGCCATGACCTCAAGGAGCAGATCGAGCAGCGAGCAGGCCCGGTGCGTACCATGGCCCACGGCCGCGCCTGAAGTGGGACGGTGCCAAAGCGGATTGAAATGAACCCTGCTGTGTCGCAGCTATGTAGCAGCTGCCGAGCCCGCGAGGCTGCGTTCGTCTGCAAAGCAGACGCCGAACCCAACCGCACCCTCAAGAGTCGGGCGCCGGGCGCGGCGGCCGCTTCGCGCCCGAACGCAGCCTCGCAAGCTCGGCAGCTGCTACAGGCCGTTACAGGTTGGCGACTTTTTGCCAGACCTTGGGTTTGAAGAACAGAGTCTCGCCCTTGGCCAGGCCGGTCAGGCTGTCGTGGTCCTTGACCACTTCGGCCTCGATCAACTCGCTCTGCCCTTCCACCTTCAGGGTCACCCGCGTGGTGGCGCCCAGGGGGCGAATGTCGCGCACTTCAGCGGCGTGGTGGTCTTCCAGTTCATGGCGCGACAGCGACACTTCGTGGGGACGGAACAGCACGTGGTTGTCTTCGCCCAGGTGCAGGCGGTTCGAGTCGCCGAGGAAGTGGTAGACAAAATCGCTGGCCGGATTTTCGTAGACCTCACCCGGTGAGCCGATCTGCTCGATCACGCCCTTGTTCATCACCACGATGCGATCGGCGACTTCCATCGCCTCTTCCTGGTCGTGGGTGACGAAAACCGACGTCAGGTTGATGTCTTCGTGCAAGCGGGCCAGCCAGCGGCGCAGCTCCTTGCGGACCTTGGCATCCAGGGCCCCGAACGGCTCGTCGAGCAACAGCACTTTGGGTTCCACCGCCAGGGCGCGAGCCAGGGCGATCCGCTGCCGTTGCCCACCGGACAACTGCTCCGGATAGCGATCCGACAGCCAGTCCAGTTGCACCATGTTCAGCAATTCATGAACCTTGGCGGCGATCTGGCTTTCGCTCGGGCGCTGGTTCTTCGGCTTCATGCGCAGGCCGAACGCGACGTTGTCGAACACCGTCATGTGGCGGAACAGCGCGTAGTGCTGGAACACGAAACCGACGTTGCGATCGCGCACGTCATGGCCGGAAACGTCTTCGCCGTGGAACACGATGTTGCCCTGGTCCGGGGTTTCCAGCCCGGCGATGATCCGCAGCAAGGTGGTCTTGCCACAGCCGGATGGGCCGAGCAAGGCCACCAACTCGCCGCTCTGGATGTCCAGGCTGATGTTGTCCAGCGCCTTGAACGCGTTGAAATTCTTGCTGACGTTACGCACTTCGATCGACATGAATTATTCCTCCGCGGCGCTGGCGCGCAGGCGGTTAATACGGTTTTCGCTCCACTGCTTGAGCAGCAGGATGAAGAGCGCCAGGATCAGCAACAGGCTCGCAACGGCAAACGCGGCGACATGGTTGTACTCGTTGTAGAGGATCTCGACGTGCAGCGGCAAGGTGTTGGTCACCCCGCGAATGTGCCCGGAAACCACCGACACCGCACCGAACTCGCCCATCGCCCGCGCGGTACACAGCACCACACCGTAGATCAGGCCCCACTTGATGTTCGGCACGGTGACATGCCAGAACATCTGCCAGCCGTTGGCGCCCAGCAAGCGCGCGGCTTCCTCTTCCTGCGTGCCCTGCTCCTGCATCAGCGGGATCAGCTCACGCGCGACAAAGGGCACGGTGACGAAGATCGTCGCCAGCACGATGCCCGGCAAGGCGAAGACGATCTGGATGTCGTGGTCCTGCAGCCACGGCCCGAACAGGCCCTGGGCGCCGAACATCAGCACATAGACCAGGCCGGCGATCACCGGCGACACCGAGAACGGCAAGTCGATCAGGGTCACCAGCATGCTCTTGCCACGGAACGAGTACTTGCTCACGCACCAGGCGGCACTGACGCCGAACACCAGGTTCAGCGGGACCGAGATCAGCACGGCGATCACCGTGAGTTTCAACGCGGACAAGGCGTCAGGCTCGAAGATCGCCGCGAAGAACGCGCCCAGGCCAAGTTTCAGGCCCTGGGACACCACAATGAACAGGGGCAGCAACAGGAACAGGGCGAAGATCAGCCAGCCGAGGACGATCAGGATCCGTCGCGAGCTGGCACTGCCACGGCGGGCAGCGTTGGCCGAGGAAGCGGCGCTAATAGACGATTGGGACATGGTTCGCGCCTCCTTATGGGGTTTCGATGCGCCGCTGCAACAGGTTGATCAGCAGCAACAGGACAAAGGAAACCACCAGCATCAACACGCCAATGGAGGTGGCACCGGTGTAATCGTACTGGTCGAGCTTGACCATGATCAGCAGCGGCAGGATTTCGGTTTTCATCGGCATGTTACCGGCAATGAAAATCACCGAGCCGTATTCCCCGACACCCCGGGCAAACGCCAGGGCAAATCCGGTCAACCAGGCGGGCAACAAGGCCGGCAGCAGGATGTAGCGGAACACTTGCAAGGGCTTGGCCCCCAGGCATGCCGCCGCTTCTTCGATTTCACGCGGGATATCGGCCAGTACCGGCTGTACCGTACGTACCACGAATGGAAGGGTCACGAACGTCAGGGCAAGGGTGATGCCCAGGGGGGTATAGGCAATCTTGAACCCCATGCCCGCTGCAAACTGACCCACCAGGCCATTGGGTGCGTACAGCGCCGTGAGCGCGATACCAGCCACCGCAGTGGGCAAGGCGAAGGGCAGGTCGATCATCGCATCGATGATTTTGCGTCCCGGGAAGGTGTAGCGCACCAGCACCCAGGCCAGCAGCGTGCCGATGATGCCGTTGATGATCGCGGCACAGAGCGCCGTGCCAAAGCTCAGCTGCAACGCCGCCAGCACCCGTGGCGCGGTGATGATGGTCCAGAACTGCTCCCAGGTAAGTTGAGCGGCATGGACGAACATCGCCGCCAGGGGTATGAGCACAATCAGGCTGAGGTACACCAAGGTGTAGCCCAGCGTCAGCCCGAAGCCGGGTATGACGGGGGAGATACGACGCGACATAAAAGTCCTTGGTCAAGAACACAACAAAGCCCCGAAGGTAATTCCGGGGCTCGTTGATAGCAATTTAAGATTACTGCGCCTGGTAAATCTGGTCGAACACACCGCCGTCATTGAAGAACTTCGGCTGAGCGGTTTTCCAGCCACCAAAGTCCTTGTCGATGGTCACCAGGTCCAGGGTCGGGAACTGCTTGGAATACTTGGCGGCCACGTCCTTGTCACGTGGACGATAGAAGTTCTTCGCCGCAATTTCCTGGCCTGCCGGGCTGTACAGGTGCTTGAGGTAGGCTTCGGCGATCTGCTCGTTGCCCTTTTTCTCGGCGTTCTTGTCAATCACCGCGACCGGCGGCTCGGCGAGGATCGACAGTGAAGGCACGACGATTTCGAACTTGTCTGCGCCACCCTCTTCCTTGAGCGCCAGGAAGGCTTCGTTTTCCCAGGCCAGCAACACGTCACCCTGACCGTTGTTGACGAAGGTGATGGTCGAGCCGCGAGCACCGGTATCGAGCACTGGCACGTGCTTGAACAGGGTCTGCACGTATTCCTTGGCCTTGGCTTCGTCGCCGCCATTGGCTTTGAGCCCATAGGCCCAGGCCGCCAGGAAGTTCCAACGGGCACCACCTGAGGTTTTCGGGTTCGGGGTGATGACTTCGACACCGCTCTTGATCAGGTCGCCCCAGTCCTTGATGCCTTTGGGGTTGCCCTTGCGCACCAGGAACACGATGGTCGAGGTGTAGGGCGTGCTGGCCTCGGGCAGACGCTTCTGCCAGTCAGCAGGCAGGGTCTTGCCCAGCTTGGCGATTTCGTCGATGTCACCAGCCAGCGCCAGGGTCACCACGTCGGCCCGCAGACCATCGATCACCGCCCGCCCCTGCTTGCCGGAGCCACCATGGGACTGCTGGATCTTGACGTTGTCGCCGGCATGATCCTTCTTCCAGAAGTTGATGAACGCTGCGTTGTAGTCCTGATACAGCTCACGCGTCGGGTCGTACGAAACGTTCAGCAACTCGTAATCCTTGGCAACCGCGGAACCGGCAAAAAGGGCACTGGCCAGAGCGGCCAAAGCGAAACGGCGAATCGACGACATGGTGGAGCTCCTGAAATTTTTAGTGTTGGCTGTTCTTATGGATTTCTGGAAACGGGTGCCCGCGACGCCGCGCCTCAGCTCGGCTTGTTGCCCGGGTTCTGCAGGCGGAATTTTTCCTTGCGCTCGATCTGAACCACCTGGGCGTTGTGCACAGTGATCTCTACCGCACCAAAGCGCAGATCGCGCAGGGCGCTCTGGATCTCGCGCAAGATGGTGGCTTCGTCATGGCCGTCAACGCTACGTAGGGATGCGCTCATGGTGCTGCTCCTGAAATGAGAAGTGCCTCGCAGTGGCGGCACTGCTTGTGGCGTGAGAGCAATGGTAGATAGCCGTGGATATTCTTAAAAAGACTATTTAAGAATGTTTATATAACCGAAAAGTATTTTTCGCCCAGGCAAGGGCTTGCGCGCAGATCGCGGCTTGGGGGAACGCGGCGCAGGGCTGGAGGTGGGCCCACTTGCGCCTGCGGGACTGCAGCGCAGCCCCGGATTCAAGGACCAGCGCCTTAGCGGATCAGGGGGGCCCGCGCCCAATCCAGTTCGTCTGCCGGCATGGGTCGCCCATACCAGTAGCCCTGGCCAAGATCACAGCCCTGCTCGAACAAAAACGCCGCCTGCTCGACGTGTTCGATGCCCTCGGCGTGCACCTGCATGCCCATGCTTTGCGCCAGGGCGATAATCACCCGGACGATGGCGGCGTCGTCGTCATCCCAGGGCAGTCCGGCGACAAACCCCTGGTCGATCTTGAGCTTCTGCACCGGCAGGCGCTTGAGCCGCAGCAGGGACGAATAGCCGGTACCGAAGTCGTCGATGGCCAGGCGCACCCCCAGTTCGCGCAGCCGGTGCATCTGCTCCAGGGCCACTTCCGGGTCGCCCATTACCGCGCTCTCCGTCACCTCCAGCTCCAGGCAGGCCGGATCCAGCCCGGTGTCATGCAGCACCTGCGCGACTTGCTGGTACAGCTCGCGCCGGGCGAACAAGCGAGTCGACACGTTCACCGCAATGAATGACAACACCACGCCGGCTTGCTGCCAGGCGCACATCTGCCCACAGGCCTGGCGCATCACCCAGGCATCGATTTCCGCGATCAGCCCGGTGCGCTCGGCAATCGGGATGAACTCACCCGGCGACACCAATCCACGCTGCGGGTGCTGCCAACGCACCAGCGCCTCGACGCCGATCAGGCGGCTGCTCTGCAGGTCGTGCACTGGCTGGTAATAGACCCGCAGCTCCTGCTGCTCCAGCGCCCGGCGCAGCTCGAAGGCGGTCTCGACCCGATGTTGGGCATGGGCCGTCAGCTCTTCGGTGTACAAGGCGTAGTCGTTACGCCCGGCGCTCTTGGCCTTGAACAAGGCCGAATCAGCGTTGCGCAGCAACTGCTCGGCGCTCAGCGCGTCGCTGGGGAACAGGCTGATGCCGACACTGGCATTGATGAACAATTGATCGGCGTCGATCACGAAGGGCTCTTTCAGGCCGTCGATGATCCGCTGCGCCAGGGCCGCCGCCTGGACCAGTTGGCCACAGCTCTCCACCAGCACGGCAAATTCGTCGCCCCCCAGGCGCGCCAGGGTCACGCCGGGGCCGAACATCTCGCGCAAACGCGAAGCCACTGCCTTGAGCAGGCGATCGCCGACGTTGTGCCCCAGGCTGTCGTTGATCATCTTGAAATGATCGAGGTCGATCATCAGCAACGCACAGCCGCGCTTGTGGATTTGCGCCGACGCCAGCGCCTGCTCGACACGATCGCTGAACAGCAGGCGATTGGGCAGGTCGGTCAGCGGGTCGTGATGCGCCAGGTGCTTGAGTTCGTGCTCGGAATCCTTGATCGCGCTGATATCGGAAAACACCGCCACGTAGTGGCTGAGCTGACCGCAGTCGTCACGGATCACCCGGATGGTTTGCCACTGGGGGAAAATCTCGCCGCTTTTGCGCCGGTTCCAGATCTCACCGCTCCACTGACCACCACGCCCGAGATCCTGAAACATCTTCTTATAAAAATCCGGCGGGTGATGACCGGACTTGAACAGGCTGGGCGTACGCCCCAGCACCTCGTCGGGCTGGTAACCGGTGATTTCCATGAAGGCGCGATTGACGTGGACAATCTTGCGCTGGCGATCGGTCACCAACACGCCTTCATGGGTGCAATCGAACACCGCCTGCGCCTGGCGCAATTGCGCGCAGTCCTCAGTGCCCCGGCCCAACGCGGCTCCCCGACCGAGAAAACCCGGCCAGCGCCCACGCACCAGGACAATCAAGCCGGCACTGAGCAGCACCCAGACGTAACCGTTGATCAGTTGCCAGCGGGCTAGATGAGCGGAATCATCGAACAAATTGTTCAATAAACAACCAGTAATCCCCAACCACACGCAGGAAATCACCAGGTAAAGCAGCGCTGCACGCAATGCATCGCGATAAAAGGCAGGCATCCGGCCGTCCATGTCCCTACAAAAGTTCGGAATTATAGAATAAAGAAACATCCCGCCACTCTTATCTGAAAGGGTGACTGGTTTTATCTGTGTCCTGAGTGATAATGCGCGAGCTATTTTTTTCTTTATCGAGGGCCATATAGCCTATGTGGTACGAAGGTTTACTCGGCTTGTCGGCCTGGCAACTGGTGGCAGTCACCCTGTTAATGACCCACATCACCATCGTGGGTGTCACGGTTTACCTGCATCGCTACTCGGCTCATCGCTCCCTTGAGCTCAATGCCGGCCTTAAACATTTCTTTCGCTTCTGGCTGTGGCTGACCACGGCGCAGAACACCCGCGAGTGGACCGCTATCCACCGCAAGCACCACGCCAAGTGCGAAACCGTCGATGACCCCCACAGCCCGGTGATCAAGGGCCTGTCCACGGTCCTGCGCAAAGGTGCCGAGCTGTACCGCGCCGAAGCCGAGAACCCCGAGACACTGCGCATCTACGGCAAGAACTGCCCCGAAGACTGGATCGAGCGCAACCTGTACAGCCGTTACCCGTTGCTGGGCGTGGCGCTCATGGGCGTGATCGACCTGCTGCTGTTCGGCACTATCGGCATCACCATCTGGGCGATCCAGATGATGTGGATCCCGTTCTGGGCCGCCGGCGTGATCAACGGCCTGGGCCATGCAATCGGCTACCGCAACTTCGAATGCCGCGACGCGGCGACCAACCTGGTGCCATGGGGCATCCTGGTCGGCGGCGAAGAGCTGCACAATAACCACCACACCTACCCCAACTCGGCCAAGCTGTCGGTGAAAAAGTGGGAGTTCGACCTCGGCTGGGCCTGGATCCAGCTCTTCAGCTTCCTGCGCCTGGCCAAGGTGCAGCGCGTTGCGCCCATCGCCCACCGCGTCGAAGGCAAGGGCAGCCTGGACATGGACACCGCCATGGCAATTCTCAACAATCGTTTCCAGATCATGGCCCAGTACCGCAAGCTGGTGATCGGCCCGCTGGTCAAGCAAGAGCTGGAAAAGGTCGACCATTCGGTACGTCACCAATTCCATCGCGCCAAGCGCCTGCTCTCGCGGGAAACCAGCCTGCTGGATGAAAAACACCACGTGCGCATCCAGACCATGCTCGAGCACAGCCAGGCATTGAAGGTCATCTACGAAAAACGCCTGGCCCTGCAGCAGATCTGGGTCAAGACCAGCTCCAACGGCCACGACATGCTGGCAGCCATCAAGGACTGGGTCCACGAAGCCGAGGCCAGCGGGATTCAATCGCTGCGCGACTTCGCCCACCAGCTCAAGACCTACTCCCTGCGTCCGGCGTAAACCAAGCCAATACCCCTGTGGGAGCCAGCTCCCACAGGGGTTACGCCAGACTCAGGTCTTGCGCAGGCGCATCAGCTCCGGCAAACCGATCTTGAGCAAGCGCGCCGTACGGCTTATCGCCAGTTCCTCAACGCCCTCGTGCTCCGTCAGGCGGGCCAACTGGGCGGCCATGTTCATCACCAGGGCTTCCCTGGAGTAAACCCCGCCACCGAGCCGATAGACCGCGGCAATCAGCTCTCGCAGCTCCAGCGGCAGCCGCCAGCGAGTGCGCAGCGCCGAACCGTAGGCCGCTGCAAACGTCACCAGCGCTTCACCCACCTCCTGCTCGTCATCCAGTTCGCCCCCGGCCTGCTTCCACTCCTGCAAACAGCGCAGCAACGCCAGGTCGCCCAGGCAGTGGAGCATACCGGCGCAGTAGCAGCGCTCCTGATCCAGATCCAGCAAACGCGCGAGCGTGCGGCCGTACTCAGCGGTGTGCAACGACAGCTCCCAGTAGCGCTCGGCGTAGTCGGCCAGGCATGGATCACTCAACTTCGCACTGCGCTTGAGAGCAAGGCCCAGCACCAGGTTCATGCTTTGCCCGGTGCCAAGACGATGCAGGGCCTGGGACAGGGTCTGCCCCCCCTCGCCCAGGTGGTGCGCAGCGCTGTTGGCTGCGGCGATCAGCACGGCGGTGATCTGCGGGTCCGTGCGCACTTCTTCTTCCAGCAGCTTCAGGTCCAGGCCATTGGGATTCAGGCTGCGCTTGACCGCCAGTTGCACATCGGTCAGCAGGGGCGCGCCGTCTGCCAACTCACGTCGACGCTCAAGGAAATTAGCCAGGGTCATGCCGGGGGCCAGCGCCGGCACCTCGCACGAAACCGTCTGTCCGGCGCTCAGCAACAGGCCCTGCAGGCGCAGCGTCAGGCCCTGCATATTCAGCGGCTTGGTCAGGTAGGCCGTAGGCGCCAGCGGGATCGCCTCGCGCACGCTGGCGCTATCATTGCGGTGACTTATCAGGACAAACGGCAACGGCGGATGACGGCGGCGCTGGCGCACAGTGCGCAGCAAACCCAGGCCATCGACCCCAGACAGCTCCCAATCGGCAATCACCAGGTCATAGGGCTGCTCAGCCAGCCGTTGCAGGGCTTGCTGACCATCGGCACACAGGTCCAGCCGTGCGTCGCAGCGCACGCTCAACAACACCTGTTTGAGCAGGTCCCGCGACCTGGGATCGGCTTCGGCAATCAGCACGCGTGGCACGGCAGGTAAATCAACAGCGCTCATCAGGACACTCCGGGACTATCCTTGCACCTTAGACAATGCCGCCGATTCGATACAGGCCAAAAGCCAGCGATGTGTAGGCAAAGATAAAAAAACCCGCCGAGGCGGGTTTTTTTGTGGACCAGGTCACACTCGGGGATCAGAGCTCGGAGAAGCACTCTTCGATGATCGCCAGGCCTTTGTCCAGTTGCTCGTCCGGCGACGTCAGCGGTACCAGCACGCGCAGCACGTTGCCGTAGGTGCCGCAGGACAGCAGGATCAGGCCCTTGTCACGCGCCTTGGCCACGACCGCAGCAACAGCAGCGGCGTTAGGCTTGTGGGTGTCGCCGTCGTCGAACAGCTCGACCGCGATCATCGCACCCAGGGCACGCACTTCACCGATCACCGGGTACTTGGCCTGGATGGCTTTGAGGCCAGTCACCAGACGCTCGCCGACTGCCTTGCAGCGGTCCAGCAGGTGCTCTTCTTCGAACACTTCCATCACGGCCAGGGCCGCGGCGCAAGCGATCGGGCTACCGGCGTAGGTGCCACCCAGGCCGCCTGGTGCGATGGCATCCATGTATTCGGCCTTGCCACACACACCGGCCAGCGGGAAGCCGCCAGCAATGGATTTGGCGAAGGTGGTCAGGTCGGCAGCAACGCCCATCTGCTCCATGGCGAAGAAGGTGCCGGTACGGCCAGCGCCGGTTTGGACTTCGTCAGCGATCAGTAGGATGCCGTGCTTGTCGCACAGCTCGCGCAGGCGGGCCATGAATGCTTTAGGCGCAACGTAGAAACCGCCTTCGCCTTGCACTGGCTCGATGATGATGGCAGCGATGTCACGCGGCTCGGCGTCGTTCTTGAAAATGCGTTCGATGCTGGCGATCGAGTCGTCGATGCTCACACCGTGCAGTTCGTTCGGGTACAGGGCGCGGAACACACCGCCTGGCATCAGGCCCATGCCGGCCGAGTAAGGCACGACCTTACCGGTCAGGCCCAGGGTCATCATGGTGCGACCGTGGTACGCACCGGTGAAGGCAATCACGCCAGCACGGCCAGTGGCGGCACGGGCGATTTTCACGGCGTTTTCCACCGCTTCGGAACCGGTGGTGACCAGCAGGGTTTTCTTGGCGAAATCGCCAGGAACCTTGGCGTTTACTTTTTCGCACACTTCAACGTACGGCTCGTACGCCAGAACCTGGAAGCAAGTGTGAGTCAGCTTGTTCAGTTGCTCAGTCACTGCCGCGATGATTTTCGGGTGGACGTGACCGGTGTTCAGCACGGCGATACCGCCGGCGAAGTCGATGAACTCGCGACCTTCAACGTCGGTCACGGTGGCGTTCTTCGCGGACTCGGCGAAGATCGGGTGAATCTGGCCAACGCCGCGTGGTACAGCGGATTCGCGGCGTTTCATCAAAGAAGCGTTGGTCTTGCTCATAGTGCCCTCATTCACCGCTCATCGGGCGGCGTGGCTCAAGGAAAATGCGGCGGGGAGGCAACTGGGCAGCATGCGATGATCGACTGCCGCAGCTTTCCCGGCCACAGAGAAAATTGCGTGTGTTGCACGCAAAGGGACAGCGCTCTCGTGCCCTTTGCGTTTCAAGCAATGCCTTGCCGGGCTTAGCCCTTCGAGCTTAGATGCCCAGGCAGAGGTATTTGATTTCCAGGTAATCTTCGATGCCGTACTTGGAGCCTTCACGGCCCAGGCCCGAGGCCTTGATGCCGCCGAATGGCGCGACTTCGTTGGAGATCAGCCCAGTGTTGACGCCGACCATACCGTATTCCAGGGCTTCAGCCACACGGAACACACGACCCAGGTCGCGAGCATAGAAGTACGAGGCCAGGCCGAACTCGGTGTCGTTGGACATCGCGATCACTTCGGCTTCGTCTTTGAAGCGGAACAGCGGCGCCAATGGACCGAAGGTTTCTTCCTTGGCCACGGCAGCGTTCTTCGGCACGTTGGTCAGGATGGTCGGCTCGAAGAAGTTGCCTTCCATGACCTTGCCACCGGCCAGGACCGTGGCGCCTTTGGCGATCGCGTCAGCAATGTGCTCCTGGACCTTGGCCACGGCTTTTCCGTCGATCAGCGGACCAGTGGTGGTGCCCTCTTCCAGACCGTTGCCGATCTTGAGCTTGGCCACGGCCACTTTCAGCTTCTCGGCGAACGCGTCGTAGACCGAATCCTGAATGTACAGGCGGTTGGCGCAGACGCAGGTCTGGCCGTTGTTGCGGTACTTGGAAATGATCGCGCCTTCGACGGCCTTATCCAGGTCTGCGTCGTCGAACACGATGAACGGTGCGTTGCCGCCCAACTCCAGGGACACTTTCTTGATGTCCTTGGCGCATTCAGCCATCAACTGACGACCGATTTCGGTCGAGCCGGTGAAGGACAGCTTGCGTACGATCGGGTTGCTGGTCAGTTCGCTGCCAATGTCGCCGGCGCTGCCGGAAACCACGCTGAACACACCGGCAGGAATGCCGGCACGCTGGGCCAGTTCAGCCAGGGCGAAAGCGGAAAATGGCGTTTGCGAAGCAGGCTTGAGCACCATGGTGCAACCGGCAGCCAGTGCCGGGCCAGCTTTACGGGTGATCATCGCGGCCGGGAAGTTCCACGGGGTAATGGCCGCGGTCACGCCGATTGGCTGCTTGATCACGATCAAGCGCTTGTCTGGCTGGTGGCCTGGAATCACGTCACCGTAGATGCGCTTGGCTTCTTCGGCGAACCATTCGATGAAGGAGGCGGCGTAGACGATTTCGCCCTTGGCTTCGGCCAATGGCTTGCCCTGTTCGAGGGTCATCAGGCGAGCCAGGTCGTCCTGGTTTTCGATAATCAGTTCAAACCAGCGACGCAGTTTGTTCGCACGGTCCTTGGCGGTCAGTGCACGCCAGGCCGGCAGCGCTTTGTCTGCAGCTTCGATCGCACGACGAGTTTCGGCAGCGCCCATTTTCGGCACGGTGCCCAGAATTTCGCCCGTTGCCGGGTTGTTGACGTTGATCGTCTGACCATTGTCGGCATCAACCCAGGCGCCATCAATGAAGGCTTGCTGGCGGAACAACAGGGTGTCTTTAAGCTGCATGTCGGCTTTCCTTAACAGCACCGCGCGCGCGCGGAGCGAATTATGATTGTAGAAAGGCGCCTTGGAGGCTGCCGTCAGGGAAATCATTCACCGGGCTGAAGCACATAAATAACGCACTGATTGAAACTCGTGCGGTTCAGCACCCAGACAAGAGCGTTTGAAATCTCAAACGAATCCTAGGATCAAAGGGGGTAAAGGACAATAGGCTGTTCGAAAAAAAGAACGAAAACCACGCTTTTGCCGAAGTTTTCTGATCAGCGTCGCGACCGCTCTCCCGACCTGTGGAAAACATCAGGCTATTCAGCAGCATGGACGCACGCTGTGCTTATGAGTATTATGGCGCCCGCATTGCACCAGTAGCTCAGCTGGATAGAGTACTGCCCTCCGAAGGCAGGGGTCGTGGGTTCGAATCCCGCCTGGTGCACCATACAAAACGAAAGGCCCGGGTGAAAACCCGGGCCTTTTGTTGTTTCAGGCATCCACTTCGTCGCCAGGGCTCGGCGCTCCGTGCCTGGAGTTGTGCACCAGTTGCTCAACGAAGAACTCCACGTGCCCGCCCGGGTGGGCCGGCAGTGGCCAGGCATCGATCTTTTGTGCCATGTCGCGAAAGGCGTTGGCGAACCTGGAGCGCGGATACGCCTCGACCACCACCTGCCGCTTGCGTACGGCCCTGGGCACTGATTCGTCGTTCGGCACTGCGCCCAGGTAGTGCAAGTGCACGTCGAGAAGTCGATCGGTGACCTTTTCCAGCTCGGCAAACAGCTTGCGCCCTTTCCGCGCATTTGCCGACTTGTTGGCCAGCACGCGAAAACGGTGAATACCGTACTGTTGATGAAGCAATTGAATCAGGTTGCAGGTACCCCGAATCGCCGCCGGCTCATCACACGCCACCACTATGACTTCCTGGGCAGCACGCAGAAAGCTCATCACCGTTTCACCGATACCGGCCGCCGTATCGATAACCAATACATCCAACTCGTCGCCAATACTGCTGAAGGCATGGACCAGCGCATGAAATTGCGCCGGCTGCAGATGGGTCATGTCCGGCGAGCCGGAACTTGCCGCGGCAATCCGAATGCCTCCTGGTCCACGCACCAGCGCATCTGCCAGTTCGCAACGCCCGGCAATGACATCCGCCAGCCGATACCTGGGCGTCAGCCCCAGCAAGGCATCGATACTGGCCAGGCCGAGGTCGGCATCCAGCAACACCACCCGCCGACCAGCCCTGGCCAAGGCCAGGGACAGGTTGACTGCCACCGTGGTCTTGCCGACGCCACCCTTGCCGCCGCTCACGGCGATAACGCGCACACGATGCACACTATTCATCTATTTTTCTCTTGCACACGCCTTGTGCACCCGTCCGTCAAAAAACAGTGCCCGACACGCGCTGGTCAAAAACCAGGCCAACGCGGCCCTGCACCCAAGATTATTAATACTTAGTCTCTATATGTTGGTAACCACCTACAGAACAGCCGAAGTGCAGGCCGCGACAAATCGACGAGCAAAAACGGCGAAACTATCGCAGTGAAGTTAATACTACGACACGACACTACCTGACCGGGGAAATTTTCCGCTTACTTCGCCAATGAGTTCAACCGAAGTACAGCGTTACAGGCCCATTGGCAACCTGCTACTCCACTCAATAGCTGATACCCTCTGGTGTGCCAGTGGCTGTTCAGGCGCCACGAAGAAGAGAATGAATTCTCATTCATCGCGCTTGTAATTCTACAGGCTACCGGCAAATCAACGTTATTTACTTAGCACCAATTATAGTTACCACTAAAGCATTAGCCTATGTTGACTTCATCCGAAGTGATGGCCACCCGGGACACCCAACTATCAGACTAATACAATGGTAATAAGATGTGCGTTGCATTATAACGTCCGCCCAAAAAGCCTTTTCCAGAGCTAGAAAGCCGAGCTGGCGAAACCATGATATTTTTTTTGCCGGCAAAGTAGAAAAAGTTCATCAGTTGAATTAGAGTCCCTAGTGAGCTTTGGAGCCGCCCTCTAAAGCCCTATCTTTTATCGGGAATTGGAGAACCGACCGCTGCAGAAGTAACAGCGGCGGAAGAGAAGGATCGCAAATGCATAAGAAAACCGCGCGCCTAACTATACTGATCGATCTTCCGACTAAAAAGAAATTAGAGGATCTCTCTCAGACTGTCGATCT
The DNA here is from genome assembly GCF_963970735.1 of Pseudomonas sp. RA_35y_Pfl2_P32. Classification (NCBI taxonomy): domain Bacteria; kingdom Pseudomonadati; phylum Pseudomonadota; class Gammaproteobacteria; order Pseudomonadales; family Pseudomonadaceae; genus Pseudomonas; species Pseudomonas sp. RA_35y_Pfl2_P32. The sequence continues at coordinate 11,980 of NZ_CAXAQF010000006.1, read as the reverse complement.
AACCGTGTCGCAGATTCTCAGAAAACTAATCAAGAACCACCTGAGCGAGTTAGACCAAACGATCAGCTTTCCGCCGGAAGAGATAACCCGCGATGACGCGTTTCCGCTCAATTAGAACGAAAGTACTACATAGAGTGTGACGCAGTTCACGTTCGTACCATTTATTACACGGTAGCCACTACCGGACGCGGGGAAATTGCATGGATGAAGTTGAGTTCGATTATCGAACACAATAACGCTCGCCCCCAGGATTCTGTCTTCATCTGACGTTGACAATGGATTTTCTTATGTCTTTGAAACAGCAGTTAACTGCCTGCTATAACTTTTTAAAAGAACAGACAGTAGAGCCCATTGCCAGCACGGACACGCCGGCAACGTGCACCTTGTTTTTCTCCCTCAGCAATGGCACCCAACGGGCACGGGTGTTCCACAGCAGCGCCGACAGCTTTGACGCCGCATGGAACCATGCATTATTGAACTTCCCGCCACTGTCGACCGCCCCCCAGCAGGATCAACCGTGCGAGCGGCTCTGGCTCAGGGTCGAGCGTGCGACCCAGCTGACAACGCTGTCGTGGGCCCAATTGCAGGAGCGCCTGCAACGCCACAAACGCAATTACTTTCGCTCCGGCATCGCCTTCGACCCGGCACTGAAGACCGCCCTGACCGAACAGGAAATCAACGCCAACGCGATCCTGTATGGCGGCGCCACCGTGCCGCTGGCCCGTTTCAACCTGGGCAATTTTTCGGTGTATGTGAAAAAACGCTTTGCCGATTCCGCAGCACTGGTCGCCGCCCAACAAGCCCTCGCCGACCCGCAGACCCCGGTCTACCTGTTCCAGACCCAAGGCGTTTTTTGTGCCGAAGACGGCGTCGCCCATGCCCTCAACAGCAGCGGGCCGGATGTCGGGCGACGCAAGACCTCGGTGCTGGACGCAGGCGAGGTCCGCGACAAAGTCGTCAGCGCCTCGGACTTTCTCGCGCGCCAGGTCAAGGACAGCGGCGAATTTGTCTACGGCCAGTTCCCCTGTTTTGACCGCACCATCCAGAACTACAACACCCTGCGCCACGCCAGCACGACCTACTCGATGATCGAAGCCTGGGCGCTGACCCGAGACGACGCCCTCCTGGCATCGATACAACGTGCCCTCGACCACCTCACCCTTACCCTGATCAGACCCTATACCTTGCCCGACGGCAGCGCCGCCGCGTTCCTGGTGGACGTCGGCGACGAGATCAAACTGGGCGGCAATGCGGTCTGCCTGCTGGCGCTGGTGAAATACAGCGAAGTCACCGGCAATCGCGACTATCTGCCGCTGCTGGCGGCGCTAGCCAATGGCATTGCCTGGATGCAGGATCCGCTGACCGGCGGCTTCAACCACGTCCTGCATGCCCACGACCTGAGCGTCAAAGCGCCGTTCCGGATTATCTACTACGACGGCGAAGCCGCCTTCGGGCTGATGCGCCTCTATGGCTTGAGTGGCGACGAACGTTGGCTGCAAGTGGTCGAGAAAGCCTTCGACTATTTCATCGCCAAGGAACACTGGCGCGAGCACGATCACTGGCTGAGCTACTGCGTCAATGAGCTGAGCCACTATCGGCCGGAGGAAAAATACTTCCGCTTCGGCCTGAACAACTTCATCGATTACCTGGGCTTTGTGCAGCAGCGCATCACCACCTTCCCCACCCTGCTGGAGTTGATGATGGCCGCGCAGCAGATGCTGCAGCGCATCGAGCAACTGCCGGCGCTGCGCCATCTGCTCAACGAAGTCGACCTGCCAGCCTTCTATCGTGCCTTGCACCACCGCGCCGGGCACTTGCTCAACGGCTACTTCTGGCCGGAAATAGCGATGTTCTTCGGGAATCCGGCGCGGATCGTCGGCTCGTTCTTCATCCGTCATCACGCCTTCCGCGTGCGCATCGACGATGTCGAGCACTACCTCTCGGGGCTGATTGCCTATCACCGCTACCTGCTCGATGGCGCACCGCAGGTCCGCGCTGCACGTCCGGACACGCAGCAAGGGGGTGCGGGCTGGCAGTGGGATGCTGCCAATGTGCTGCAAGCCACCGGTGGAACCTGGGCGGTCGCCCCCCCGGCGGATTGGTCAGCCAGCGGGCTGGCCCCGTCCATGGCCTACTTCAAGGCGCAACGGATGTTGAGCCGCCACCCGAGCAAGGTTGGCGCCAACGAAGCCCGGCTCGCACACTTGTGGGCCAAGGCCGATCCGCAGCGGCGCCCTTCAGCCCTGGTCTGCGTCGACCCCACACCTTACCTCGGTAGCGGCCTACCGGTGCTGCAGGTCCCGGACACCGCAGATGCCATGCTGCAGCTGGGGCGTTACGCCCGGCAAGCCTTCGCTGGCCAGGTGTTCGGGGTCACCGGCAGCGCCGGCAAAACCACAGTGGTGGCCATGCTCACCCATGCCTTGGCGCAACTGGGCAGCGTGGCGCAGACCGAGGGCAACGCCAACCTGCCCCACGGGATTGCCTGGAACCTGGCCTGCATGACTGATCCGGCGCGGTTCTGGGTCCTGGAAATGGCCGTCGGCAGGATGCCCATCAACTCCGAGCTGGTGCGCCCCCATGTCGCGGTCGTCACCAGCCTGGCCCCAGCACACCTGGAGTACCACGGCACCCTGGAGAACCTCGCGCGCAAGAAAAGCGCGATCTTCCGCTCCATGGCACCCGGCGGGCATGCGGTGCTGAACCATGACATGCCGTACTTCCAGGTGTTCGCCAATGCCGCCCAGCGCGCGCAATTGACGGTGCTCAGTTACGGCGAGCACGAACAAGCCGATCTGCGACTGCTGGACTGCTGCACGACCCCTTCCCACCTGCAGGTCAATGCCAGCCTGCGCGGCACGCCTGTGCACTTCAAGTTGCGCGCCCGCGGCCACCACATGGTGCTCAACGCCCTGTCCGTGCTGGCTTCACTGGTAGGTGCCGGCCTGCCCACGGCCCAAGCCCTGGCCGCGCTGGAGACATTCGCCGCGGTGGATGGCCGCGGCAATACGCTGACCATCCCGTGCGGCGACGGCGACTACCAACTGATCAACGACGCCTACAACGCCAACCCGGGCTCGATGGGAGCGTCGCTGAAAATGCTCGCCGAACTGCCCGGCCAGGCCGATCAGCGCGTCGCCGTACTGGGGGATATGCTCGAACTGGGCCCCGACACTCAGCGTTATCACCTGGAACTGGCCGAATCCCTGCTGGCCGCGGCCCCACGCCAGACCCTGCTCTGCGGACCCTTGATGCACGGTTTGTATGCGCAACTGCGCGATCAGTTGAACATCGAGTGGTTCGAAGACGTCAAGGCCCTGCAGCAGCAACTGCCCCAACACGCCGCACGCTGGTTCCACCCCGGTGATTGGGTACTGGTGAAGAGTTCGGGCGGGACCGGGCTGTCCCAGGTGGTCGATGCACTGATGGCCATCGAGCCCGCCGTCGCGGCGATCTGACACCCTCCGTGGCTAGCACTCGCTGACCCCAGCGAGTCGTGCCTTTAAGGTTGCGCGCACTGCGCCGCCGTCTTCAGCCCGATGTCGTTGCGCAACTGATGAAACGCCGGTGCAGTCGCCGGCGCTTCGATCAATTGCGCCTGCAGCCCGGCATCGCGCAGGGCTTGGTAGAACTGTTCCTGCAACACAAAGGGGGCAACCTGGTCGTTGCGATTGCCCAACACAAACAATCGCCGGTCGGGCACCTGGGCAATACCAGCGACATGCTGCAGTGGATCGTACGGATGCAGCAGGCCATTGGTGTCGCGCCCCTCGCGGGACGGCAGGCCTTTGCTGCGACGAATCATCTGCGCCCGTTCGAGCAAGGCGAAAGCGCCCGACGTCATGACCGCGCACTGCACATCGTTGCGCCCCAACGTCAGCAAGGCCGCCACCACCGTCGCCCCGCCGCTGTGCCCGAGCAACACAAAACGGCCGATGCCGTAGCGCTGGCGCAACTGGTCGAGTGCCGCGTCCAGCGCCTGGAACTCGGCGGGCTGGCGCCGCTGGCCATGGTTGCCACTGGAACCGTAGGTCCCCGGACGCGCAACAATCACCACCGGCACCCCGGCCCGCCGGCTCAGGGCAGCCGCCTGTCGGTCCTTGGCGCGCAGGGTATTGCCGGCGATGGTGGCGGGCGCGCGGTGCATTTCGATATTGCGATCACCGTGAAACATCACGATCACCACCGGCGCGTGCGCAAGCGGCACGGCACTGAAGTAGCGGATGCAGGCCTGGCCGTTGGCGTACTCGACCCACAGGGCCGAGTCCTGATCGGTGCAAGCGGCCGGGTCTGCCGGGGTATTCCACGGCAGCGGCAGGTCCTCTGCGCCCCTGGCCCACAGGGGCGCACTGGCCACCAGGGCCACGCACGCCAGCCACCTCGCAACGCTCACCGAGCGCATGCCTAGCGCTCGCGCAAGGCTTCGCGCGCCCGGTTCATCGGCTTGATCAGGTAATCGAGCACGGTTTTCTGGCCGGTCTTGATATCCGCTGCCGCGATCATCCCCGGCACAATGGAAAACGCCTTGCCCGCCTTGTTATGCAACTCATTGTCATTGGTGCGGATGAACACGCGGTAGTAGAACACCTCGGGTTTGACTTCATCCTGGATGGTGTCCGGGGAAATGGTCACCACCTTGCCATCCATGCTGCCGTAGATGGAGTAGTCATAGGCCGTGATCTTGACCTTGGCATCCTGGTCGGGATGGATGAAGGCAATGTCCCGCGGGGAAATACGCGCCTCGATCAACAGTTGGTCGTCCATCGGCACGATCTGCATCAAGCGGCCATTGGGCGGAATGATCCCGCCGATGGTGGTGACCTCGATGTCCTTGACGATCCCCCGCACCGGTGAGCGCAACGTCAGCCGCGTGACCGAGTCGGAACGGCCCTTGAGCACCGAGGACAGGGTCTGCACATCGGAGTTGGCCTTGGCCAGTTCTTCGCCGGCGCGCACCATGTATTCGGAGCGCGATTGCGTGAGCTTCAGCTCCAACTCGGACTTCTGCCGCTTCAGGCGCAGGACTTCGACGTTACTCGCGGCGCCGACCCGGGCCAGATTCTCGGTAATTTGCAGCTCGCTGCGCACCAGCCCCAGGGAGGCCCGCACCCCCGCCTGCGACTCTTCCAGCCCCTTGCGCCGGGTCTGATACAAGTCGGTTTCGGCACTCATCAGCGCCGGGTAGGCCTTGAGCTCCTGCGGGAAAACCAGCGCGGTGCCGTTCACTTCTGCCTGCAACCGCGCAACGCTGGCCAGGGAAGCACGGTACTTGGCGGCACTCTCGCCGAAGTTGGACTCGGTCTTGGTCGGGTCCAGCTTGGCGAGGATTTCCCCCTGCTTGACGATATCCCCCTCGGCCACGTTGAGTTCGGCGACGATGCCGCCCTCCAGCGACTGGATGACCTGCTCACGCGAGGTCGGGATCACCTTGCCGGTGCCGGTCGACACTTCATCGATTTCAAACAGGTAGGCCCACACCCCGAACGACAGCAGCATCAGCGCCACACACCAAACGACACGCGTCGAGCGCACGAGCGTGACGTCATCCAGGCTGTCGTCGGCGGCCGAGTCGCCACCCTGGGTATTCGCGGAGCCTGCCAGTGGCACCCGCGTCGAGTCCGAGGAACGATTGTTGTTTTCCATCTGAGCTATCCTTTCGCGCAGTCGGTGGCTGGGAGCAGCCGGCTCACTGCGCCGGGTTCCGGGGTTTGGAAAGGCGGGCAATGGCATTGTCCTTGGTGTCATCGATGACCACCGCGCCGTTGTCGACGACGATGATCCGATCCACCAGGCTCAAGACACTCATGCGGTGCGTGGCGATGATCAGTGTGCGCTGCGCGCCCCACTGGCCCAGGCTCTGGATCAGCTTGCGTTCGCTGGCGTCGTCGAGGGCCGCGGTGGGTTCGTCCAGCAGCACAATCTGCGGCTGGCGGATGATCAACCGCGACAGCAGCAGCGCCTGGCGCTGGCCACCGGACAGGCCAAGCCCACCTTCCAGAATCATGTGGTCCATGCCCAGTGCGAACTTGCTGATGAACTCCAGCGCACCGGTCAACGCCAGCGCTTCGAGCAGGTCCTGGTCGCTCGCGTGCGCCGCCCCCAGCATCAGGTTTTCCCGCAGGGTGCCGTGGAACAGCCGGGAGTTCTGGGTCAGCAAGCCGACATCGCGGCGCACATCGGCCGGATCGATATGGCTCAGGCCGACGCCATCGAGCGTCAGCGAACCCGAGCTGAGGTCGATCATCCCGGCCATGGCCTGCAGCAACGTCGACTTGCCCGCGCCGTTGCGCCCAAGCACCGCGATGCGCTCACCCGGGGCAATCTTCAAGTCCTTGACCGTCAGGGCCGGCATCGGCGCATCTTCGGCGTACTTGAACACCGCCTGCTTGAACTCATAGTCGCCGCGCACCAGCGGCAAGTGCACACGCTTGCTGCCTTCGGCCTGGTCGACCGGCATCTGCATGATCCGGTGCAAGCCCTGCAGGGCCACTTTGGCCTGTTGCCAGCGCGTCAGCACCAGGGTGATCTGCGACATCGGCGCCATCATGCGCGAAGCCAGGATCGACGCGGCCACCAGGCTACCGGTGGTCATGTCGCCCGCCATCACCATCGGCGCACCGAACACCACCACCACCGCAAAGACCCCGCCCTGCACGCTCTGCGTCCAGGTCACCAGCCCGCTGGTCAGCGTGCGCGAACGCAGGCTGGCCTCGGCGGCGGTCGCGTTGTAGTGGTTCCATTGCTGCTGGAAACGCTGTTCAGCCTGCAGCATCTTGATGTCGTCCAGGCCTTGCACGGTCTCCACCAGCATGGCGCTGCGCAGCGAACTTTCGCGCATCGACTGGTTGGCCAGCCTGGCCAGTTTTCGTTGCGACAACAGCCCCGGAATGATCAGGAACAGCACCGCGCCCAGCGGCACGGCCACCAGCGGCCCGGCAATAAACCAGTAGATCACCACGAACATCAGGAAAAACGGCAGGTCGGCCAAGGCGCTGGCGGTGCTTGAGGTGATCAGCTCACGCAGTTGCTCAAGTTCGCGCAACTGGGAAATGAACGAGCCGGTGGATTTTGGCCGGGCGCTGTTGCGCAGGCGAATGGCATGGCCGAAGACCAGGTCCGAGACGCGCATGTCGGCACGCTTACCGAGCAGATCGGTGATCCGCACACGCATCACCCGCAGGACAAAATCGAACAACAACGCCAGCATCACCCCGCCGAACAACACGTACAGGGTCGGCATCGACTCGGCCGGAATCACCCGGTCGTACACCTGCATGGAAAACAGCACCCCGGCCAGGCCGAGGATGTTCGCCGCCAGCGACGCCAACATGACATGGCCGTAGGGGCGCATGTCGCGCAGGACAATGTTTCTGAACCAGCTTTTCTCGTAGGGCTTGATGTAGTCGTCGACCCGCGAGTCCCGGGCCGCTTGCACGGGTCGCAGAATCAGCGCCTTGCGTGCCGACGCCAGCAGCTCGGCACGGCTGATACGGCTTTGCAGGCCTTGGTCACCGCTGTAGACAATGCCCAGCTCATCGTTGTCGCTGAGGGTCTGCAGCACACCGATTTGCCCATCGTCGAACTGCAGCACCAAGGGCAGGCGCCGCTGGACCAACAGCGCGGGGCTGAAATCGACGACCTTCAGGCTCAACCCGGCCTGGCGCGCCATCTGCCGCAGCACCTCGTCGACCCCGGCGTCCTTGCTCCACTGGGCGGCAATGCGCACATTCTGCGCCGAGCAATCCAGGCGATTGTGCCGGGCGACGGCGAGGATCGCTTCCAGCCAGTCTTCGTAATTGAGCGCGCTGGCCGCCTCCAGGGTCTGGGGTTCGGTGGCGCCCTGGGTATCCAGGTTCACGGCGTCGTTCATGGTCGAATCTCCACACCTTGGATGGTGCTGCTGTCCAGATTGAACGCCGTGCGCAAGGCGCTGCTGTTGTACAGGCAATCGATTTCCAGGCGGTGCAGATCAGCGGCGGTGTTGGCCCGATCCATGGCAGCCTGGTGGATTTCCTGCTCGGCGTTCAACAGATCGAGCAGTGGCCGCGTGCCCAACTCAAGGTATTGCTGGCGATACAAATCGCGGGTTTCAGAAATGCTGCGTTCACGAAAATCCAGGGTGGTCAGGCGCTGTTCGAGGCTGGAGGTTTGATCCCGCGCCTCGAGCAGACCCTGGCGTACCGCCAGCCGCGCGGCGTCGTTGGCCGCCTCGGCCGCCCGCAACGCTTGAGCCGCTGCCGATTTGCGGGCATTGATCGCGCCGCCCTGGTACAGCGGCATCTCGACGTTGAGGAAGATCCCGTAGCGCGTGCGGTCGCGTCCGCCCACGCTGCCGTCTTCATCGTTGCTGTCCAGGTACTGGGTGGCCGACGGATCCAGCGACACCGTCGGCATCGCTTCGGCGCGGGCCTGGGCGATCTGGGCCTGGGCATCGACCTGCTGGGCCTGGGCGATCAATAACGAGGGGGTCAGCACTTCGTCGGCATTGATGCCTTGGCAGGACTGGCGCAGCGTGCTCGGCACCTCAGTCGTGACACTGACCGGTGCGCGTGCGCCGAGCAAACTGCCCAGGCTGCTGCGCCAGCGGTTGTACAGCGCGGTGTATTGCAACTGCGTGGCAACGGCAGCCTCGACCCGCGAGCGCGCCTGGATCAGGTCGGAACGGGTGCTGGCGCCCATGTCGCTGCGCTTTTGCGCCAGGTCGGCAATGGCCGTCAGGCCCTTGACCTGCGCGCGGGAGATGTTGAGCAACGCTTGGTAGCGCTGCAGTTCGATCACCGCAAAGGCGGTATCGCGCGCCACCTGGTCGATGGCCAGCAACACCGAAGCCTGCTTGCCATTGACCCGGGCCACGGCGCTGTCCACCGCACTGTCTACCTTGCCGAAGTCATACAACATCTGCGAAGCCGACAAGGTGAAGGCCTGGCTTTGGCCGTTGCCGGTCAGGCCGCTGTCGTACCCGGAATTGAACCCGCCACGAATCTGCGGGTAATAACCGGCACGGGCCACGGTGACATTGTCGTGTTGCTGGTACAGCTGGCCGATCGACTCAGCGATCGCGGGATGCCAGGCGACGGCCAGTTGAATGGCGCGCGGCATTTCGAGGTTGTCGGGGACTGCATGACTGGGGGCAGCCGGCTGGCTGGCACCGAACGAATCACCCGGTAAATTCTGGCCCACATCTTTGGGGCTAATGGTGTTGATACTGTTGGGTTCGTAGTCGCGTGTCAGCGCTACGGCCCGCTCTATCGTCAATGGCTGTACGGCGACTGCCAACAACGCCACAAACAGGAACTCGAACCGATCCTTAGGTCTCAAGTAATGCTCCACATCAGCTTGTGATGAAAAAGATAGACGCTTATTTGCCCTGCTGCCGACTCAATTTCAGCGACCTGCACGGCTCACTCGAATTCGTGGTGTAACGCCAGGGCGGCGCAAGCGCGCGCCGCCTGGATCGTTACGGTTGATAGATGGAGGATCAAAGGAGAACGCCGGGCCCCAAGGCCCGACGCTCCCCGCCAGCAACGGGGTTAAACCACGTTGACCCCGCTTTGCACCCAGAGTTGATGGGTTTCATCTTCCTGGCTGGTGTACACCACGTACTCCTGCCCGTTCTCCAGTTGCGTGCTACCCACCGACCAGTTGCCCGTCAGATGGACGCTGTCCTGCTCGTCGCCCTGGATAAACAATCTATCCGTCTCGGGCGATGTCACAGCCACCAGGTCTTCCAGGCTTACGGTCAGGTCGACCGCACTGAAGTCGTTCAGGTCGATGCTCTCGATATCGCTGACTTTACCGACCAGCAAGCTCAAGTTAATCGTTGCATCGCCACCGTCCCAGACCAGGGTGTCGAAACCATCCCCGCCATCCACCGCTGCAAACTCGGTGTCATGGATCGCGATATGGTCAGCACCGTCGGCACCTTCGGTGATCGTGGCCGATGACGGTTCCTGCTCGAACGACGCTGCGGCGAAGCCTGGGGCTTCGGTAGCAGGATTGCCCGGGTTGGCATCGTCCCAGACCAGATCAAGATCCGGCGAGTCAAGGCGTACGTACAGCGTAGCGGTGTCCTCCTGGCCACCTGGGGTGGTGAGTTTGTAGGTGAAGCTGTCCACTTTGCCGAGATCAGCCACCGCCAGACCCGGGGTCGGCGTGTAGCTGTAGTCACCGTCTGCGTGCAGCGTCAGCGTGCCGTATTGCCCTTGCACCACTGCTCCGGTTTGACCCGGAATGACGTAGACCCCGTTGATCAACACACTCAGTACCGTCAACGTCGACGGAATACTGTCTGCCACGGAGTGATCGCTGAGCAGCAGGACATTGCCCGTTGCGGCGGTCGCGGCCCCCGTGACGAACTCCGTCAGGTGAGTGGTGGTCAGCGTTTGAGCCACGGTTATCGTGCCAAGTGTTATCAGGGCACCCGTCGTTGACGTCACTCGATACTGACCTTCACCTAGCGTGAAGGTGTGCGTCGGGTCAGTCGTACTCTCACCCGGCACTGCATTCCAGGCGCTACCGTCCCATTTCTCCAGGACAATGGTCGTCGCCGGAAGCACACCGAGACCCTCGAAGCTGCGACTGACAAAAAGCTCTGCCGTCGTACCGGCCTCGACCTCGAAGGGCTCCCCTGTACCCGTCTCGGTACCGAAGAGTGCCGGTGGCGAGTAGCTGATAGCCGTCAGGTCGTCAGTCACTACCAGGTTGTCACGATCAATCATCGTCGTTGCGATGTCATCGGTGGCAACCAGCGCCACAGTACCCGGTGCCGACGGATCTACCGCACTCCAGGTAACCCCCGAATCGGCGCTGTCGATGCGCACGTACAGGTTGGCCGAAGCCGACCCGCCCGCCGGTGTCGCCAGTTGATACGCGAAGGTATCGACCTTGCCGATGTTCGCCGCATCGCCATTTGGCGTGTAGCTGTAATCGCCATTGGCAAAGATCGTCAGTACACCGTACAGCCCGACTATTTCGGTGCCGAGCACAGGATCGACAGTGACCCCGTTGACTTCCTCGACCGTCGCATCCGCGGCAGTACCAGGAGCGTCCGGCAGACCCGATACACCCTCATCGGTAATCACATTGCCGGTGATGTCAGGCCCTTCTACGACAAAGTCGGTCAGACTCTCGTGCGTCACACTGACAACTGCTGTCGCGCTGGAGAGAACTGCGACCAGGTTAGGGTCCAGGCTCAGCGTTACGCGATATTCACCTGCTGCCAGCCCTTCGACTTTCGCCGTGGTGGTGGTGCCCATCAACCCAAGCAGATCGAGCAGACCGGAACCGTTGCTACCTTGCGTCACCGTGGTCCAACCGCCAGCACCATCACTGACTTCAAGCTTGGCGGTAACCCCACCACCGATCAGGGAAACCAAGTCACCCTGGCTGAACGTCAGGTTCAACGTGCCTTCGGTGTTTTCAGCAACCGTGAAGCTGCGCACCGCTGGAGGCGAACCAATTGCGATACCCGCTATATCCAGAAGCCTTGAGACCTGCATGTCCTGAAGATTGGTCTCGGTGGTAACTGGTGTGAGGGTCAGATTGGCCGTGGCCAGGTCGTCGTAGGCGGCTAGGTCGGCATCCGCGTCGGCATCCGCATCCGCATCCGCATCAGCGTCGGCGTCGGCGTCGGCGTCGGCGTCGGCGTCGGCGTCAGCATCGGCATCCGCATCCGCATCCGCATCCGCATCCGCATCCGCATCCGCGTCGGCATCCGCATCAGCGTCCGCATCGGCGTCGGCGTCGGCGTCGGCGTCAGCATCGGCATCGGCATCCGCATCCGCATCAGCATCCGCATCGGCATCGGCATCCGCATCCGCATCCGCATCAGCATCAGCATCAGCATCCGCGTCGGCATCGGCATCGGCGTCCGCATCGGCGTCGGCGTCGGCGTCGGCATCAGCGTCGGCGTCTGCGTCAGCGTAGGCGGGAGCATAAGCATCGGCGGCGGGGGGGGGGTGGGCAGGGGGGGGGGGGGGGG